>CAKZQX010000838.1 GCA_937141995.1 uncultured Chloroflexaceae bacterium
CCATAAACATCGCAATCGCACTATTAAGTATCAGGCGCGAGGTTGTCGAAGGTAACGGCTCGATCACCGAACCAACGAGACGCACTTCGACCTGTGAAGTTCCCTGAGCAATCCGCTGTTCATCCAGCTTGCGCTGCAAAATCGTCAACGAGTCGAGTGCCAGATCGCGCCGCTGTTGGAGAAAGTTCTGGCGAGCAGTCTGCTGCTCTTTTTGTTGCTGCAACGTGGTTAACTGCTCTTCATACGCGTTACGTTGTTCGGCAGTTAGCGCGGCCGCTGTTCCATCGCCACTGGCGATAGCCTGGGCCAGTTCTTGTGACTCAGCCACCAGTTCCTGTTGCCGCTGCTGCAATATGCTGATCAGCGCATCGAGATCATCAACAGTTGATCGGGTCGCTTGCGTCAACGCACCAGGATCATCAAAGCGCAGTTCGACCGGGAGTTGCATATTACCAACTGTGCGTGTACGGAGTGCCAGCAGTGCCAGACTATTTGCCAGATCATCGGATGCGCCAGCTTCGGTCTGCTCACGCAGGGTCTGTGCATCACGTAGAACTAACTCGAGTGTATTCGTCCGGGACAAATATTCTGTATAGAGCGCCTGATTCGCCTCTCGAGAGCCTTTAAGCAGATTGTTAAGCACCGCTATTTGCTCTTCAATCTGTACAAGTTGGCTTGTACCGACAAACGTCTCATACTCTTGCTGTAAATTCTCGTAGCGTTCTTGGGCCGTTATCAGTTGCTCTTCCACTTCCTGGGTCAACCCGGTATCATTGCCATACAGTTCATTGACCAGGTTGACATACATTTGCGCCCAGGTATCAACCAGCACTTTCGCCTCCTGAGCATCGGTAGCACTGGCCTGCAGATGTAAAAGATTACCCTCAGTCGATACTTCAATCCGACCAACCAGACTGCCCGGTTGATCTGCAAGATCCTGGTCAATCAGATCCGCCGGCAAATCCGAACGGACCCGTTCTTCAAGCACACCACTCTCAGCCAACCGTGCCAGCGCCTGTTGCCAGGCAAGGGTACCCACATCATCCGGCGCATCACTGGTTGTAAAACGCGAGTCAAATTCCAGTTGCGAGCGCATAGGAAAAATGAGTACATCAGCAGTAGCGGTGTAAGATGGTGGTTGAAGTAGTGTAATAAGCAGCGCGACCAACCCCAGCAGAATGCCGAACAGCACAATTAGTCGCCAGCGGTGTAGCACTGCCAGAATATACGGTCGCAGATCGATTTCCGACTCCATCACAATCCTCCTGCGCATGGGCACCCAAACTTTGCAGATTGTAGCAAAAGCGCCAGATCACGTCAACAAAGACCAGATTGCACAAGTTACAATAATTCTCCGTAAGGACAGACAGAACAGTGTCCCTGCCCGGCAGTACATACGACACCGCATCATAATTACGTCTGATAATATATCGCACGCCGGATTTTGACCAGACCAAGCAGTAGCACATAACCATATCCATAAACAAGCAACGCATAGAAGGGCGGCCATCCCAGGATACCCGGCTTGCCCGCCGCCATATGTGACACTGGCAGCAGTACATCAAACCAGCGACGGAGATACACTGGTTGAAATGCCAGATCAAGCTCAGCGCGTTGCGTTCCACTGACTAGCAGTACACCATGCGGATAGGTGTCCGGACCTGCTATGACTGAAACACCTTCCGCCGGACGCAACGTTGGTGCTTCGAGGAGAAATTCAAGCGTTGGTGTTATCGTAGAGCTACCAGACTCCAGGGACAGCGGATCAAAGGAGAAGGTCGTCATCTCTGCCGAGACAATATCCTGAACTCGCATAGAGACCACAACCAGATCGGGTGTACCGGCAGCAAGGTGACGCAGGCGCAACATAACTGGTTCAGGTAAATCAGGTGAACTAGGCAACAAACGCACCCGAATGGCCGTCAGTTGGGAATACTCAGCTACAAAGGTCTGGCCAAATGAATGGCCTCGATATAACAGACCAATTTCCTGATTGCCCGCTGGTGCTCCCTGACCGGAGACTTCAATCGTTATACTACTCCCAATCAAAACAATGAGAAAACCGACCCAGGGAGATATGCGTAAAAGCAGTTGTTGAGTTCGACCAATGGTATGCAACTTTTTCATAAAGCGAACACAAAAGCCTTGCTTAAAACAAAACACCCTGTTCCTGCCAGAAGACCCGCTAACGATAGTAAAAGTTAATAAGCGTATAAGCCCAGGCAGTTGTATCAAGAAGCACAAAAAAGCAGAGTAATCCAGGCATGCTATAATCAGGCCAGCGCCGCCCAACTAAACTGTGCCACCCTAGCAGCAACAGCCAGATAGTCGGAAGCATAACCGTATACAAATACCGCCCAACTGGGAAATAGACATACTCCTCACTATGATATCGAACAAAAATTAACACCCAGGCTACTACAACTGCAAGAAAAAAAAGCAAGATACAGCGTTGTCTCCAGATTTCCAAGTACTGGCGATCACGTATGCTCCACATAATTAAGCCAACGCTACTGAATAACACTACCCCCAGCATCATAAACTCCCACACACGCCCCATCATAACATGCCCCCAAGCAAAGCGCAGCCAGAAGGACATAAAGATGCGTTCAAAGAGAAACGGATAAACCTGTCGATTTGTTTCCCAATCCATTATTGATTGAAAGAACTTCTCAAACGATAGCCGTAGATAGTGTTGATTCAGATCCACAAGCCAGGAACGTAACACAATAGTTGATTGTGTACCAGTTGTAGTATCGATCGTCTCATAACGAAACCCACCCACTCCTATAAGCAAACTTACCCAAACCACACCTATGATCCATAGCCACCAGGATATAGGATGGCGTCGGATTGCCCAGAATAGGGCCAGCACAAGGGGCAAAATCATAATAATTGCACTACGTTTGGTCCATAGGCCAATACCAAAACTTAAAAGAACCAGTAGTAGTGGGAGCGGGCGCATCCCATCACGTATTAAGAATACACAACCAAGGAGCAATGTTGCCGCACTGAAATTCACCAATACATCATTGTTTGCCGCACTCATCAGGTCACTAAATGCCGGAACGATCATTACTAATAGCGAAAAAACTACCTGGAACAACGGTGTTTCAGCGGCGAGGACAATTGACAATCGCCACGCAACGATAACAGTGAGTACATATAACACGACTGAAACCAGGCGTGCTCCATAGAGCTGCATTTCAACACTATATTCTTGTAACCAACGAATTGGCCATGAGATCAATGCATAGTACAATGGTGGATGGACCCGTTGATTATATCCCAGGAGCAGTGTTTGATCAGTGTTACTTGTTAAATCAGGTTGAT
>CAKZQX010000839.1 GCA_937141995.1 uncultured Chloroflexaceae bacterium
TGGTCAATGCGTTTATACTCTTTGGTGATCCGGCATCGGTGTTGCCGGTGCCGCGCGCTGCCCCGGAGCCAACGCCTGACCCGCCGGATGGACCTGGTCGTAAACCGCTGCCTGAACCGACCGCAATGCCCAGTCCTGTTACTGATCCGGATATGTTATTTTATCTCCCCTTGATCGTGAGGTGAGTATGCCGCCCTGATCCGTATCCGTGAGACTCGGGTGTCTGCTACCTTCCTGAATAGCGCGAGACGCACGTCGCATCGGAAAGACATTGTGTCCCGGTTATGCAAGGGGTCGGGCCCGACTGCCGACGGCATACCATACGGTGATAGCCCATGCACAATGAGAGGTCATAACGCCAGGACGCTCCATTCCCATGGCGTTCTGAACCGATGGGACTTTTTTACACAGGGAGGAATGATGGCGATGATTACACGGCGGCAGTTTCTCAAGGCGGGAGCGGCATCGGCGGCACTGTATCTGGCACGGCTTGACTTTGCCCGGCGAGGGTTGGCCGCACCGGCGGCGACGGGGTTGAGCGATCCGGCATTGTAGCCCAAGTTTGCCGAAGAAGCCCCCAATGCCTTGAGTCCTGGGTTTGTCTACCAATCACCGAACGGCAAGTATAATATAACTGTGCGTGAAGCCGTGCAAGAGGCCAGCTTTATAAACCCGATAACAACTACAAATTTACCAACGAATACATGGGATTATGGCGGCAGGCCGGACGGATTTACCTGGCCCGGCATGACGTTTGAGGTGCAAAGCGGCGAACCAATTGAGGTCACATGGAAGAACAAGTTAGATCGCCGCCAGGGCCACCTGCTCCCGGTTGATACGTCACTCCACTGGTGTTACGCGCTGGCAGGCTATGAACAGTATAGCATTGAAAGTGATGGTTTCCCGGTTGTGCCCCATCTGCATGGTGGGCACACCGATTTTCAGTTCGACGGCAACCCGGAGTTTTTCTTCAGTCCGGGCTGGAAAGTACGCGGGCCACAATGGGTTGAGAAAACATATATCTATGATAATAGTCAGCCTGCCGGTAATCTCTGGTATCACGACCATGCGCTTGGCATTACCCGGCTGAATGTTTACGCCGGTCTGGCCGGATTTTATTTTATCCGCGATGATCAGGATACTGGTAAGTCGGACAATCCGCTTGATTTGCCGGCCTATCCCTACGAACTGGCCTATGCTATTCAGGACCGTATGTTCTCGGAGAGCCTGTCTGAAACGGGTTGGTCATGGGGCGACGGCCCCGGAGCGGGAGTCCCGGCTTCAGCCGGTTCCGGCCACACACCGGCTGAAGCCGGGACTCCTGGGGCGCTGTCCGGTGTCGCAGGGCACCCGGCATGCCGTGGGACCGACGCGAATCATCTTTTCAGACAGTCTCTGAGACCGGCGAGTTATTCTATCCGGCATTTCCCGGTGATCTTTTCTACGCTGATTTTATTACGGATGAGGATGCGCTCCTGCCGCCGGATATCTTTCCCGGTGGTGGGCCAACGGCGCTGGCCGAGTTTTTCGGTGATCATATGGTGGTCAACGGCAAGATCTGGCCCAAAGCCGAGGTTGAGCCACGCAACTACCGGTTGCGGTTACTGAACGGCTGCGACAGCCGCTTCCTGGCGGTGCAGTTTGTTGAGGTCAATAACGTAACGACCGGTATGCGCTCTTTATCCGTCATGTACTTAAAACGTATTTAATATAAATTCATACGTTTATTAATATATACTTTATTGTTTCTTATTGCTACGCGTGCAATGTAAGGGTATCCATGTTCTCATCAAAATCACATAAACGTTTATCTGTACACCGGGTAGTGTAGCACAAGGAGGACACGCGCATGCCTCACATGAATCGCCGTGCTTTTTTACGGACACGGGCAATGACGGGTGGTGCTGTTGGTCTTTCCGGGTTAGCAACGCGGGCCGCCCACGCCACGCAACCCGGAGGCGTTCCAATCGTCTTTCCCCGGTCTGGGTGAATTGATTCCTACCGCAACACAGAATACCGGTAAATACCTACGCACGAACTGATCTATGACTTTGTGAGCCTTAGGGTCCATCGCCCTGGGGAAGCCGGCTGACCTGGGAGGAGTCGAACGCGGTCTATGATAAACCGCACGGCTACATCTTCGAGGTGCCCGCAGCGGCCAACGAGCAGGTTGCAGCAATCTCCTTGCCGGATCCGGGTCAGTTCTACAAAGAAGCTGCCGCAGTCGATCCGAAAACCGGCATTGTCTACCAGACCGAGGATCTCAATCCGGGTGGTATCTTCACGGTTTGTGCCGACCCGGCCCGGCACGCTGGCGGGGGGCAAGTTCCAGGTACTGGGCATTGCCGACCGGCCCGGGCTGGATATCCGCTCCGGCTTTGTTCCGGGGACGCGGCTCCCGATCGTCTGATATGACTTCCCGACCGAAATTCCGGGTTATGAGCATGACCGGGGAATTGTGTTTGAGACGGCCCTGGCGCTGGGCGTAGCTATCTTCGACCGTCCCAAAGGGATGTGGGAGAGCCGCAGCAGCATCTTCTTTGCAACGACCGGCGGGGGTATTGCAGACAACGGGCAGATCTGGGAGATCCGCGAGAATCCCGGTGGGCAGAGCTTCCTCGAACTGGTCTACGAGTCACCCGACTCGGAAGTTCTGGATAACCCCGACAATATCACGGTTTCGCCGCGTGGCAATGCGATTGTACTCTGCGAAGACGGCGGCGGTGATCAGTATGTCCGCTTCCTGAGCCGAAATGGACAGCATGTCCCATTCCACCCTGCCGGAGGCGAATCGGGCCGTTTGTCCAGGCAAACGTCTGGTTTGGAACCGACCGCGTAACTCCTGTGAACAAAGTGACAACTCTCAACACTTGGTACTTACTTCTCATGTTCGTTAATCAATTATGTAGTACAAAACAAACAACCGGCACTTCCTGGGGAAGCGCCGGTCATCCAGTTACAGACTACAGACTACGGACTACTTCTTCTTCCCCGCCAGCAACTGCCGCAGCACATACTGCAAAATCCCACCGTGGCGGTAATACTCCACCTCCTGCGGCGTGTCGATGCGCACATTGGCGTCAAACTCAATCGTCGCACCGTCGTCGCGGGTGGCCCGCACCTTCAACGTGCGCACGCCCGCAAAGTTGTCGGCGATGCCGGCGGCCAGGCCGACAATATCAAACGTCTCATGCCCGGTCAGTCCCAGCGTTTCGGCATTATCCTCCGGCAGGAACTGCAACGGCAGAATACCCATACCGACCAGGTTGGAGCGGTGGATGCGCTCGAAGCTCTCCGCAATGACCGCGCGCACCCCCAGGAGTTGCGGCCCCTTCGCCGCCCAGTCGCGGCTGGAGCCGGAGCCATACTCCTTGCCTGCCAGCACCAGCAGCGGCGTGTTGTCGGCCTGGTACTTCATCGAGGCGTCAAAGATGGACATAACTTCGCCGGTGGGTAGGTAGGTGGTAAAGCCGCCCTCGGTGCCCGGCGCCAGTTGGTTGCGCAGCCGCACATTCGCAAAGGTGCCGCGCATCATCACCTCATGGTTGCCGCGCCGCGAACCATAGGAGTTGAAGTCTTTCGGCTCCACCCCATGTTCGATCAGATATTTCCCGGCGGGCGAGTTAGCCTTGATGCTGCCGGCCGGCGAAATATGGTCGGTCGTCACGCTGTCACCCAGGAGCGCCAGCACCCGCGCGCCGGTAATCTCAGCCACGGTCTGCGGGGTCTCCGCCGACATGCCCTCAAAGTAGGGCGGATCTTTCACATAGGTCGAGCCCGACTCCCACGCAAACAGATCGCCCTGCGGGATTTGCAGCCCGTTCCAGTGCTCATCGCCATCATAGACATGCGCATAGGTGGTGTTAAACATATCCGACTTGACCGAGTTCTGGATCGCCTGCTGCACTTCGTGCTGCGTCGGCCAGAGTTCCCGCAGGTAGACCGGGTTGCCCTGCGCGTCGTGGCCCAGCGGATCATTTTGCAGGTCGGTGTCGATGCGCCCGGCCAGCGCATAGGCCACCACCAGCGGCGGCGACATCAGATAGTTGGCCTTGACCTCGGAGTTAATGCGCCCTTCAAAGTTACGGTTGCCGGAGAGCACCGAGCAGGCGACCAGACCGCCCTCCTCAATCGCCCCGGAGACCTCCTCGGGCAGTGGGCCGGAGTTGCCGATACAGGTGGTGCAGCCATAGCCCACCACATGGAAGCGCAGTTTCTCCAGGTAAGGGATCAACCCGGCATCCTGCAGATACTCCGTAACCACCTTGGAGCCGGGAGCCAGCGAGGTCTTGACCCAGGGCTTCGCCACCAGACCGCGCTCGACAGCTTTTTTGGCCAGCAACCCGGCGGCCATCATCACCGAGGGGTTGGAGGTATTGGTACAACTGGTGATCGCCGCAATCACCACCGAGCCATGATGCAGCACATGCTCGGCCTCCTCCAGCGTCAGCGTCACCGCCGAAGGATCACGCGCAAAGTCGGCCAACCCATGCCCATTGCCGTCGCCCTCGGTCTGACCGCCCTCACCTTCCCAGCGGCCCACCTGTTTGGGACCGGCTTTGGGACCCGGACCCAGGATCTGCGGCACGGCGGCCTGGAAGGTGCGGTTCACATCCGCCAGACGGACACGATCCTGGGGGCGTTTGGGGCCGGCCACGCTCGGCTCAACACTGCTCAAATCCAATTCCAGCGTATCGGAGTACTCGGCTTCAGAGGCATCCGGAATGTGAAAGAGCCCCTGCAGCTTCATGTAGGCCTCAACCAGCGCAACCCGCTCGGCGGAGCGGCCGCTAAAGCGCAGGTAGCGCAGCGTCTCGGCATCCACCGGGAAGATCCCGCAGGTTGCGCCATACTCCGGCGACATATTGCCAATCGTGGCCCGGTCGGCCAGCGGCATATTCGCCAGGCCGGGACCATAAAACTCGACAAACTTACCCACCACGCCCTTCTGCCGCAGCATCTGCGTCACCGTCAGCACCAGGTCGGTGGCAGTCGCGCCCTCAACCAGTTCCCCGGTGATCTTAAAGCCGACCACCTGCGGGATCAGCATCGAAACCGGCTGCCCCAGCATGGCCGCCTCGGCCTCAATCCCACCGACGCCCCAGCCCAGCACGCCCAGGCCATTGATCATCGTGGTGTGCGAGTCGGTCCCGACCAGCGTATCGGGGTAGGCCAGCGGAGTACCATTGCCGGTGGGCAGCTCATCGGTCGAGAAGACCACGCGTGCCAGGTACTCGAGATTGACCTGATGCACAATTCCGGTATCCGGCGGCACCACTTTGAAGTTCTGGAAGGCATTCTGGCCCCAGCGCAGGAAGGCATAACGCTCGCGGTTGCGCTCAAACTCCTTCTCGGCATTGATCAGGAGTGCCGCCTCGGAGCCGTAGGCATCCACCTGCACCGAGTGGTCAATCACCAGTTCGGCCGGCTGCAGCGGATTGATCAGCTTCGGGTCGCCCCCCAGTTGCGCAATCGCCTCACGCATCGCGGCCAGATCCACAATCGCCGGGACGCCGGTAAAGTCTTGTAGGAGTACCCGCGCGGGGGTAAAGGCGACCTCGCGGTCAGGGGTGGCGCGGGGTTGCCAGTTTGCCAGCGCCAGAATATCATCGGCGGTTACCATCCGCCCATCCTCAGTGCGCAGCAGATTTTCCAGCAGAATGCGCAGGGAGAAGGGCAGGCGGGTGAGGTTGATGCCCTGCTTCTCCAGAGCATCGAGGCGGTAAATAGTGTACTCGCGCTCGCCGACACGCAGCGTCGAACGCGCGTTGAAGCTGTTGGTCATAGCGTCCTCCTTCAACTCCATTGCCCGGCCCCGGCCTGACAGGGTGTAGTTACGCCCCCGGTGTAAACGCGCCGGGAAGTAGTAGGAGCAGCGACGATGCACCATGTTGCCGGCGAAACCGCCGCAACCCCTGATACTGTCAGGCCGAATCGACCTCAATTGAAGTATGCCTAAATGTAAGAATGATTATAACACGTTCGGGTAGTGGGGATGGCAGGACGGGAGCTGTTGGAAAATTACCCAAAAGCTTGCCGCTCCGGCAAGCTTTTGCTTCCACATTGGGCGGCAGACTTTTGCTTCCACACGATATATCCCCTGTTTTTTGAACTTTTGTAAGCGGCAGACTTTCGGCACCTGCCGATGCTGCCACTCAACACCAGACACTACGGGATGCGGGCAACACCTGCAAGCACCTGAGAACGTTCGGGTTCTCGTTCAAATAAATAGGGGGTTGCGTTTGGCGATAGGCGTGGATCAGGCCGCCACTGTGGGATAAATACCAGACCGGGATCAAGCAACTCCAGACCATCAAAGAAACGAGTAATCTCCGCGCGGCTGCGGTTTCGTAACGGGTTGGAGGTACTGTCCGACAGCTTTTCAAGCCGGGCAACCACATCAGGAAGAGCCTGTTCATTGGTACCGTGGGAGATGACCAGGAAACTGCCCGAAACCAGCGGCGCACAGAAGGTTCGCACCGCGTCTTCTGCCTGGGGCGTATGCAAGATATAGTGCAGCACCGTTACCATCAGCAGGGCGATGGGTCGGTTGAAGTCCAGCAGCGCCTGCACTTTCGGGTGTGACAGGATGTAGGCAGGTTGGTGGGCATCGCCCAGGATGGCCGTGACTTGCGGTATGTCCTTCAGGATCTCCTGGCTGTGAGTAATAGCTACCGGATCAATATCGACATAGACGACGCGCGCCTCCGGGTTGGTCCGGTGGGCCACTTCATGCACATTTGCTACCGTTGGAATACCCGAACCAATATCCAGGAACTGGTCAATCCCCTGAGCAACCAGAAACTCTACCACGCGGCGTAGAAAGTCCCGGTTCGCCCGGCAGATTGCAACGGTATGCGGGTTCACCTGCATTGCCTGCTCCAACGCCGCACGATCAGCCGCAAAGTTATGATATCCGCCCAGAGCACAGTCATAGATGCGGGATGGATTCGGCTTATCCAGATCGAGTCTGCTGGCGTAGAATTCTTCCATACACCTTCCCCCTTTGCTTGCTGCGCATGCATTTCTCCTGTGGATAGAACACTGATCAGTGGCATCCGGCACAGCCCCACCAGTGTTCGGAGAGACACACCCGCGTGAAGTCGAAAGAACTCCACAGGTTTGTTTTAACAGGTGTTTTACACACCTGTTTGGTTACGCGGATCACCGTGTGTTCTACCTTTATGAGCAGTATACCAGAAAAATAATCTGGTTGTAACCGATATCTCTGATACACAGCAGGAGATATGCGGTCGCATTCCACGCCACTGCCGGTCTTAGAGACTGTCTGAAAAGCTGATTCGCGGCGGTCCCACGGCATGCCGGGTGCCCTGATCCACCGGACCGCGCCCCAGGCGTCCCGGCTTCCGCCGGTTCCGGCCACACACCGGCTAAAGCCGGGGCTCCCGCTTCGGGGCCGTAACCTCATGACCCAATACTTTTCACATAGCAGAACCTGTGCGGTAGCATGACAAACCGGG
>CAKZQX010000840.1 GCA_937141995.1 uncultured Chloroflexaceae bacterium
GCAGGCCGCGATTGCCATCGATAACGCCAACCTCTTTGATGATCTACAGCGGGCCAATACCGATCTGGCGCTGGCCTATGATGCCACTCTCGAAGGATGGGTGCATGCGCTTGATCTGCGCGATAATGAAACCGAGGGACATACGCAGCGTGTTACCGCGGCAACCGTACGACTGGCGCGTACTATGGGGTTTAGCGAAGCGGAACTGGTACATGTGCGCCGGGGGGCGCTGCTCCATGATATTGGCAAGATGGCGATTCCTGATAAAATCCTCCTGAAACCGGGGCCGCTGACCGATGAGGAGTGGGAAATTATGCGCCGCCATCCCGTATATGCCTATGACTGGCTCGCGCCGATTGCATTTTTGCGGCCAAGCCTGGATATTCCCTACTACCATCATGAACGCTGGGATGGGAGCGGCTACCCCCGCGGACTGCGCGGCGCAGAGATTCCCGTGCTGGCGCGGATCTTTGCCGTTGTGGATGTCTGGGATGCCTTGCGTTCGGATCGGCCCTATCGCCGGGGATGGCCCGAAGCGGAGGTGCGGGACTATATTCAATCGCAGGCCGGGACACAGTTTGACCCGCAGATCGTCGCCCAGTTTTTGCAAGCCGACCTTACCAGCGATGGAATGCTGTGCCTCAATGGAGAGTACCGGCAGCGGGGTATGACCTCACCCAATCCCGGTGAGGGTTACGACGCCGGCACGATACCAGAGGTAGGAAGTCAGGAAGATGGCACAATGCTATCGTATTGCTGTAACCGGACATCGCAACCTGGGAGATTCTGATACCGTTCAATTTGTAGCACACACCTTCCAGGTGCTGCTGGCGCAGGCCCAGCAGTCCCATCCGGCAGGCGTGGTTGCGCTCTTTGGCCTGGCCGAGGGAGCCGATATGCTGTTCGCCGAAGCTGCGCTGGCGTTGGGTATTCCCCTCGACGCAGTTATTGCCTACGAGGGCTTTATCGCCGACTTTCCGCCGGGACCATTGCGTGAACAGTACCTGCGTCTGCTGGCACATTGCCGCAATGTCTCGACACTGCCATTCCGTCAACGTTCGGATGCGGCATACATGGCGGTCGGGTGCCGACTAGCCGACAACTGTGATCTCATGCTGGCGGCATGGAACGGGCAACCGGCAGCCGGCCACGGCGGAACGGGCGATGTTGTTGCCTACGCCCGGTATATTGGTCGTCCGGTTATCCATATTGATACAACCAGGCATAGCATCCGGCATCTGCCGGCCCGAATAGAGGCCCAGGACCGGAAACGGGTCGAGTGCCGCTGCCGGGAACAGCCCTGGCAGTATGTGGATGAACGACGATCGGAAATGCAGCGAGCCGGTTGCCTGCGACGGTGGTGTAACCTTCGCCGTATGTTGGCTCTGATACAGCAAGATGGGTCGCTATTACGGAAATAGCAAGTGGGTATTTTCAGGCGAGGGTCAGGTGCCGGCTCACCGCCGGTACGCGATCCCGTCAGGTAGAAGAAAGCCGGATACGATAATGCACGAGACTATCTGCATACTCTATATTGATCGGATTCCGGCAGAACGGGAGCGTATCCGCAGTGCATTGGAACGCGCAACCACCGACTTTGTCATTGTTGAGGTTGCGTCATACTCGGAACTGACGGCCCATGTAGCCGACAGGCACTATGATCTGATACTGGCGAACTTTGCCACAGAAACTGATTTCACCGCCATTCCTATCGCGGAGTTTATGCAGGTTAATCCAGCACGGGCACCGCTGCTCATTCTTGCTGACCCGGAACTGGAACATATGGCCCTGGAAGCCATGCAGCAGGGCGCAACGGACTACCTGATCAAAACCTCAGCGTATCTGGACCATCTGCCGTTTGCCATTCGCGCGCTGGCCCAGCGCCGGCGCATGCAGGACGAATGTCAACTCCTGCGCGCCGCACTGCAGCAGGTGCATGCAGAACGGGAGCGCCATATCGAAGCGCGTACTATCCCTCTTGCGCACACCGTTATGTTACTGGAAAATGAGATTGCTGAACGCAAGCGCGTTGAGATGGCCCTGCGCCAGAGTGAAACCAAGTTTCGCACGCTATCCGAAACCCTCCCGGTGGCTATCTTTATTGTGCAGCCACTGCCGGAGAGCTTGCGCTTGCGCTATGTCAATCCGGCAGCCGAGGCGCTCTCCGGGTACACGCGGGAAGAGTTGCTGGCATTACATTCCTGGGACGGGCTTGATTTCGATCTATTTACGTTTTTTGATGGTAGAATATGGACAATACATGATGGTGCCCAGGTACCTGCACGGTACGAGTTGAAAACGCGCAACAAGAAAGGGGACTTGCTCTGGATTTCCCTCTCAGTTGCTGTTATTGAGTTCGATGATCAGCTTGCTATTATGGGCACGGCAGTTGATCTTACCGAGCGCAAACAGGCTGAGGTTGCCCTGCATGCCGAGCGGTGTCTGCTGGCCCGGCGGGTTGCCGAGCGTACTGCCGACTTAAGTGCCGCCAATGCTGAGTTATTGCGCGCTGTGCGCCTCAAGGATGAGTTTCTTGCCAGTATCAGCCATGAACTACGGACGCCGCTGAACGCCATTTTGGGGATGGCCGGAGTATTGCAGGAAGAGGTCTATGGTGGCCTGAATAACCAGCAACAGCATGCCCTGCAGCAGATTGAAGTGAGTGGGCGGCGTCTACTCAACATGATTAACGATATGCTTGATCTCTCCAAAATTGGTGCCGGCAAGGTAGCCCTGGTTATTGATCATGTGGCCCTCAAGCCGGTATGCCAGACCAGTCTTGCCCTGTTTCAACCAGAGATCCGGCAGAAGCGGCTGCATGTCGCCCTGGAGTATGACGATGCCGTTCAGACATTGCCGGCTGACGAGCACCGCTTGAAGCAGATTCTAGTTAATCTGGTGAGCAATGCGGTGAAGTTTACGCCGGAGTCGGGCACAATTGGTCTACGGGTCGCGGGTGACACGTCCAGTCATGCGGTCCGGATTACGGTCTGGGATACGGGGATTGGGATTGCCGCAGAAGATATGGCACGCTTATTCCAACCATTTGTGCAACTAGACGGGCGGCTGTCAAGGGCATACGGCGGTACCGGCCTGGGATTGGCGCTGATCTATCGCATGGTTGAAATGCACGGCGGAAGTGTCACCGTAATCAGCAGTCCCGGCGAGGGAAGCTGTTTTACCGTTGCCCTGCCCTGGAACAGGGATAGTGTCTCGACCAGTGAGATGTCTCTGCCGGAGGAGCGCGCGGCCGACTGTCTGATGCTGACCGACCGGGAGTTTACACCACAGCGGCCGGCTATTCTGATCGTCGAAAACAACGAGAGAGAGCTTGAATATGTATCGAAATGTTTGTCTGCAGAGGGGTATCAAATCATAGTTGCACGCACCGGGGCCGAGGCAGTTGCGCGCGCGCAGGAAGTCCACCCCGATATTCTTATGTTGAGTATGCATATGCCCGATTTTGATGCCCTGGAAACCCTCCACCGTATTCGGGCCGATACCGGCCTGGGGCCGGTTTTCATTATCGTCCTGACATCGCTGGCCCTACCCGGTGAGTATGAACAGTGTCTGGCCGCCGGCGTCAATGCCTATTTTCGAAAACCAGTTCATTTACCGGATATTGTTACCATCATGGATTTACACCTGCAACATGCAGGCGTATCTCGGTAAAAGCAGAAGGTGCATAGTGTGAATAGCGTACCAATCATAGATGATCTTCCGAGAGCAGCATCCGATGTTGCCGAACGTACCAGCACTATCTTGATTGTCGATGATGAACCAATCGGACGCGAGAC
>CAKZQX010000841.1 GCA_937141995.1 uncultured Chloroflexaceae bacterium
TGAAAAAGGATGTCCGGTACCGCCCTGCCGGAGGCGAAGCGGGCCGTTTATCCCGGTGAATACCTCGTTTGGGACCGACCGCGTAACGCGTGTTATCTGACACGCATTACGCGGTCCGACTCGAAAGGCATTTCGCCTGCGGCAGGGCGGAAGATTCTATGCTGCCGGAGGCGAAGCGGGCTTTCGTCGGGTGAAACGTCCGGGTTGCATACCCACCGCGTAAGCGCGATCAGATTAGCATCTCCGCGCCGGTTGTGCTATACTCCCTGGCGTTGTGTGCCTGATTTTACAGTAGAAACGCAAGCTCGTATGCGGAAAGGTAGCTTATGCGTTTGAAACTACGTTTCCTGGTTGTACTGCCGGCACTGCTTATCTCAGGTTATCTGGTGATGCAGGTAGTCATGGGCGAGAACAGATCATCTGCGCAACTGGACATAACCAGTATGCCAACGCCGCTTCCTACGCTGGAGCTAACCAGTGTGTCGGCATCACCCCCGACATTCTCGGCAGATATGTCCACCGAGGATCTGCCGCTGCTGCATCAAGAAGTTGCCGCCCCAACCGCCGCGCCGACGCCGACGGGCGTGGTTATACCGCCCAGCGAGCCGGTACAGATGCGGATCGATACCATCGGCTTAGATCAGTCACTCATTCCGGTTGGATTGGATGCCCAGAATATCCCGATTGTCCCCCAGCATGATGTCGGCTGGTACATTTACAGCGCCGAGCCGGGGCAGGGTGAGAATGTGGTGTTCTGGGGCCACGTCGCGCGCTTCCAGGCCACCCCGGATGTGCCCGCGCCGTTTGAGCATCTGCATACTGCTTCGATTGGTGATCCGATTACGGTGCATACGGCGGATGGAACCGCCCACACTTATGTTATCGCGGAGCAGGTGTGGGTCAATCCGGATCAGATCGAATATATCCTTCCGCAGGGCCGTGAGCAACTCACGCTGGTTTCGTGTATCGGCGATCGGGTTATTGCCGATGGCGCGCTGGTGAATATGAGCCACCGGTTGATTACGATTGCAGTGCCGGAGTAGGGGTTAGCGGTTAGCGGTTAGCGTTTAGGGGTTAACGGTTAGGGGTTAACGGTTAAAAACCTATTGAACCACAACAACTTCTAACCGTTAACCCCTAACCCCTAACCGTTAATTCATGACCAATTTATACCCGACACCCCACTCGGTCAGGATGATCTGGGCATCGGGGGCGATTGCGGCGAGTTTGGCGCGGACCCGGCGTACATGCACATCAACCGTCCGCGCGTCTACAAACTCCTCGTGGCCCCACACCTGCCGCAGCAGTGCCTCGCGGGTGAATACCTGTCCCGGATGCGCCGCCAGCAGCGCCAGCAGATCGAACTCGCGGGGGCGCAGGTCCAGCAACTCACCCCGAAAGATTGCCTGGCGACGCGCCATATCGACCTGGACCTCCTGCTCCGGCCCGGTTGTATCCCGCTTGAGTTGCGCGCGGAGTTGGGCAACCTCAGCCGTACGCCGCAGCAGGGCGCGCACCCGCGCGGCCAGTTCGCGCGGCGAGAATGGCTTGACCACATAGTCGTCGGCTCCCAGTTCCAACCCGACCACGCGATCAATCTCCTCATCACGGGCCGTCAGCACAATGATCGGCAGATCATAGCCCCGGGCGCGCATCCGGCGTAGCACCTCAAAGCCATCCATTCCCGGCAACCCCACATCGAGCAGCAGCAGATCATACGCGCCGACTTCCAGCGCCGCCAGCGCTTCCTCGCCGGTTGCCACCGCATGCACACCAAACCCCTCGCGCTCCAGACGCTCGCGCAAGACCTGCGTAATGGCCGGTTCGTCGTCAACAATCAGCAGTTGCTGCATCATTATCATCGTTCTTTCGCGTGCGTCGGCTCAATTCATTCCCCTGCCAGCGGATGTTACCGCGTAGCAATAGGTTGGAAGAGCGCAACTTGTAGGCCAGGTCGCCGGCGACACTGTAGATCACACGATAGCCGATACGTGGATTGGCCTCGCAGAGAGCGGCAAACTCGTGTGCTTTGAGTACCAGCAGAACGCAGTCATCGACGGCGGTGACGGTTGCCGAGCGGGTGATACCGCCCAGCAAGACCATCTCGCCAAAGCTCTGCCCCGCGTAGAGCATATTTATCGTCCCAGGGGTCAGGGTATCTTCCGGGCCGCGCGTATTGAGCGAGATACGTACACAACCCTGCTGTATCAGGAACAGTGTATCGCCATCCTCACCCTCATGAAAGATAATCTGGCCGGCGGGGACACGCTCGACCCAACATAGTTCAACAACCTTGAGCAGTTCCTCATCGGTGAGTTTCTCAAAAATCTCGACGTGCCGCAAGGTTTCAGGATGCGGTCTGTTCGTCATAACATGCTCCAGTGTATGGATTTTGCCGAAATTGCAAGAAAGTCGGCTTTTTGCTTCAGTATAGCACAGAGAGTGAGGTTAGAATAGTAATAGGCACATTCGTACGTACGATATGGAGCGAAATCAATTACTACAATTACTAGAAAATGATACACAGATGAGACGACCTGTACTGGTAATCATCGGGGGCTACCTGACGGCCCCGACCGATTTTGCGGTGCTGGCGGCCGCTCTAGAGGCACCGCCCTACAACTACCGGGTGTTTATCACACCGATCAGCCGGGCGCGCTGGGCGCTCACCCGCGATTGGGATTTCCGTGTTCCGGTGGCCCGTCTGCAGGCAACCGTGCAGCAGGCGCGCGTGTTGACCGGCACGGACCGCGTGACGATCCTGGCCCACAGCGTCGGCGGAACAACGGCCCGTATCTACCTGGGCGACCATCCCTATCGTGGGCAGGTCTACGGCGGCCGGCGCTATGTCGAGCGCCTGATTACGCTGGGCACACCCCACCAGAGCCGGGAGTATTGGACGCGGCGGGTTGTTGGCTTTACCAATGGCACCTACCCCGGCGCTTTCTACGAGCATGTGCGCTATGTTGCCCTGGTGGGACGGGCGCTCCAGGGGCATCCGGCGGGTACGCTGCGGGAGCGGATGGCAAGCCGCAGCTATGCCCTGGTCTCCGGAATGGAGCATGCCCAGGATTGGGGCGACGGCATTACTACGCTACTGTGTGCCGCGCTACGTGGTGCAGAGTACATGGTCGTACCCGGGCTCTACCATACCAGCCTCCACGGGCGGCCCTGGTACGGCGACCCGGTGGCGCTGCCCTGGTGGGATTATGCGCTTGGCCTGGGAGGTATCCGCGACCAGGAAACACGACCGTCGTATGCCCTTGCTGACAGTTGATGACACGACTTACGCAATGGGGGTACCAAACCGGATGTTTGATCGCGTTAACGGCAGGTTTCGCCGCCGGCAGGGTGGAAGATCTCGATCTTGTTCAAAAAAAAATCATGTTGTGGATTTTTTTGTGAACAAGATAAAACCAGTACCATGCTGCCGCAGGCGAAGCCAGCTTTTATTGGGCACAAACGCCCAGTTTGATCGCCCACCGCGTAACGCGTGTTAATGACAGTAGTTATGCGGTGGGCATGCAAATCAGGCATGTGCCTGGATGAACGGCCCGATTCGCCTGCGGCAGCGTGGTACT
>CAKZQX010000842.1 GCA_937141995.1 uncultured Chloroflexaceae bacterium
CGTCTTGCCGACGCTCTTCGCCGGGGCCGCCGTCACCGAGGCTGTGTTTAACTGGCCGGGCCTGGGGCAACTGCTGCTGGATGCGCTCGAACGCTTTGATTATATGGTCGCAATGGCTCTGCTCTATATCACGATTGTCTTGCAGTTGGTGGGGTATTTGATATCCGATATTTTGTATACAGTCGTCGATCCCCGTATCCGGCTGACGTAGGAGCGCGCTATGGCTACAACTTCGCCGGTTGCCGGCGTTGATGAACTGCGCGATACGCGCTCCGAGGGCCAGTGGTCGATTGTGCTGCGGCGCTTTCGGCGACATCACCTGGCAATGATCAGTCTGGTGGTGCTGCTCCTGATCCTGCTGGCCGCGTTTTTTGCGCCCTACCTGACGCCCTTCTCGCCACGCGAGAATGATATTACCAAGCGCTTTCTTACGCCGCTGACGGCTGACCCGGATACGGGGCAACTGCATATTTTTGGCACCGATAACCTGGGACGCGATTATTTTACGCGGGTGTTGTATGCCGGGCGGGTCTCGCTAACGGTGGCGCTGACCACCTCAACTATTGCGGTGCTGATCGGGATCTTCCTGGGGTTGCTGGCCGGCTATTTTGGCGGCTGGATCGATATTGCTATTACGCGGACGCTGGAGTTTATCTCGACCTTTCCACTATTTATTGTATTGTTGATCCTCTCATCAATCCTGTTACAAAATGAGAGTCTTATTCCAATTCCCGATTTCGCCGTCAGCATCACAGCGGCGTTAACGGCAGTGCCGGACACCGAAGCACGCAAGGTGACGCTGCTGGTGCTTGCGCTGGCGCTGTTGAACTGGACACCCACGGCCCGCCTGATGCGCGGGATGGTGCTATCGGTGCGCGAGCAGGTGTATATCGAGTCGTCCCGGGCGCTGGGCGCATCCAATCCACGCATTATTTGGAGGCATGTTTTCCCCAATGCCTACCCGCCAATCATTGTCGATTTTACCCTGTTGATCAATACTATTCTGGTACTGGAGTCATCCCTCAGTTTTCTGGGGTTTGGTGTACAAGACCCGACGCCGACCTGGGGCAATATGCTGGCCTTTGCCCAGAGCAATATGTTTAATGAGCCCTGGCTGCCACTGGTGCCGGGCCTGCCGCTGCTGCTCTGTGCCCTGGCGATTAACTTTATTGGTGATGGCATGCGCGATGCGCTCGACCCGCGCCTGAAATTGTAGGAAGTCGTAGAAGGACACATGATGTCAATGGAGCAACCAGCAATGCCCGAGAGAGCCGTCCGCTCGCCGCTGTCCAGTCAGGACGATACACGGATATTGCTGCGGGTGCGTGGGCTCAAGACCTATTTCGAGACGGAGGAAGGCGCGGTTCAGGCGGTTGATGGCGTCGATCTGACCTTGCGGCGGGGCGAGATGTTGGGAATTGTGGGCGAGAGCGGCAGCGGGAAGAGTGTCACCTCGCTTTCGATTATGCGGTTGATCCAGTCACCCGGCAAAATCGTCGCGGGTGAGATCCTCTTTGACGGCAACAATCTACTCCAGGCAAACGAAGATCAGATGCGCAAAATCCGGGGCAACCGGATCTCGATGATCTTCCAGCAGCCGACGACCAGCCTCAACCCGGTGTTTCGCGTCGGCGATCAGATTATCGAGGCGCTACAGATCCACCAGGGGTTGACGGTTGAGGAGGCCCGGCAACGCTGCATCGAACTGCTGGGCATGGTCGGGTTGCCCGATCCGGCGCGGCGGCTGCGCCAGTATCCCCACGAGCTATCCGGCGGGCAGTGCCAGCGCGTGATGATTGCTATGGCGCTGGCCTGCAACCCCGAACTGCTGATCGCCGACGAGCCGACCACCGCGCTGGATGTGACGATCCAGGCGCAGATCCTCGATCTGATGAAAGATCTGCGCGAGAAGATCGACACTGCAATCATCCTGATTACGCACGATATGGGCGTAGTGGCAGAAATGGCGGACACGGTCGCGGTAATGTATGCCGGGCAGATTGTCGAGTATGCCGATGTGCGCAGCCTTTTCACCGATCCCAAACACCCCTACACCCAGGGATTGCTGGCTTCGGTGCCGGTGCTGGGGCAGACCCGCGAGGAACTGGCAGTCATCCCCGGTACCGTACCCGGCCTGATCAATCCACCGCAGGGTTGCCGCTTTGCCAACCGCTGCGCGCACCGCTTTGAGCGCTGCGACGAGCCGATTGAGTTGCTGGAAAAGGAAGACAAGCGGCAGGTGCGCTGCTGGCTGTATACGTAGGGTTGAGTTTTGAGAGTTGAGTTTTAAGTGATAAAGACTGTAAATGCCACGACGTACGCGGTGGGCAGGCACATCAGGCATGTGCCTGGATAAACGGCCCGACTCGCCTGCGGCAGCATGGTACGCTTTTGTTCTTGTTCACAAAACATTTGCACTCTGTGCAAATGTTTTGTGAACAAGAACGGAATCTTCCGCCCTGCCAGCGGCGAAATCTCCTGTCGGATAAACGACCGCGTAACTCGTGTCATTTACACGACGTACGCGGTGGGCAGGCACATCAGGCATGTGCCTGGATAAACGGCCCGACTCGCCTGCGGCAGCATGGTGCGCTTTTGTCTTTTTCCGGAACATGTGGCTCGAAGAGCCACATGTTCCGGAAAAAGAATGTCCCATTCCACCCTGCCGGAGGCGAATCGGGCCATGTGTCTGGGCAGACGCCTGGGTTGGAACTGACCGCGTACGTCGTGTAAATGAACAATGCCTAACATAGAAATTGATGTATATGAGTGACGCACTACTTGAGGTCAACAACCTGGTCAAGTACTTCCCGATCAAGGGTGGGGTGATGCGCCGGACGGTTGCCAATGTCCGCGCCGTTGATGGTGTAAGTTTTGCCCTGCAAAAGGGCGAGACGCTGGGCCTGGTTGGGGAGAGCGGCTGCGGTAAAACGACCACCGGGCGGGTGATTCTGCGGCTGGAGGAGGCGACCGGCGGGGAAGTTTTGTTTGAGGGCAGCGATGTGCTGAATGTCTCGCGGCGGCGCTTGAAGGGGCTGCGCCGGGATATGCAGATTATCTTTCAAGATCCCTATGCCTCCCTCGACCCCCGGATCACAGTCGGCGAGAGCATCGCCGAGGGGCTGGTGATCCATGGCATCGGGACGGCGCAGGAGCGGCGCGACCGCGTCCGCGAAGTGCTGGGGCGGGTCGGGCTGCACCCGACGCATGTGCAACGCTTTCCGCATGAGTTCTCCGGCGGGCAGCGACAGCGCATCGGGATTGCCCGCGCTCTGGTGATGGAGCCCAAGCTGATCATCTGTGATGAGCCGGTGTCGGCGCTGGATGTGAGTGTGCAGTCGCAGGTGCTGAATCTACTGCGCAACCTCCAGCAGGAGTTTGGCCTGACCTTCCTCTTTATTGCGCACGACCTGAGCGTGGTTGAGCATATCAGCCGGCGCGTCGGGGTGATGTACCTGGGCAAGATTGTCGAACTGACGGAGCGCGCCGAACTCTTCCGCCGCCCGATGCATCCCTACACCAAGGCGCTGATTTCGGCCATTCCCATTCCCGACCCGACAGTACGCCGCGAGCGGATCATTCTCAAGGGCGATGTGCCCAGCCCGATTAATCCGCCCTCCGGTTGCCGCTTTCACCCGCGCTGCTGGATGGCGCGCGAGATCTGCCGGGAGGTTGAGCCCGCTTTCGAGAAGAAAGCCTCCGGCCACTGGTCGGCCTGTCACTTTGCGGATGAAGTGTCGGGGTAAATGCCTGGTTGCCCTCGCTGACTCCTGCAAAGTATGATATAAATGAAACACACGTAAGATATCAACAATCTTGTATGGTAGTCACACAAGGAGGACGGGAAGATGCTGCGAAACCGACTATCGCTACTTGTTGGCCTGATCACACTCCTTACTCTGATCCTGGCAGCTTGTAGCCCGGCTGCGCCCGAAGTTGAGGAACCGACAGAACCGGAGGCCGCAGCTACAGAAACCGGCGGTGAAGAGGCCGCGGAACCTACCAGTGAAGCAGCGGCAGAAGAGCCCACCAGCGAAGAGGCCGATGCAGAGCCGGATACGGCCCCAACCACCACAGATATCCCCTATCAACTGGGCATTTTTGAAGATCTGTCGGCCATTAACTACTGGGATTACCTGGGCCCCAGCACCTCAACCTGGGATGGGTATGTGCTTGGTCCACAGGCGATAAGCATGGTGGGCCTGGCAGATAAAACCTTTGCCCTCGTCCCACTCGCCGCCGCCGAACTGCCGGAACGCCCGCTGGAGCAGGAGGGCGAGTTGTATGTGAGCGAAGTGCCGCTGAAGGAGGGGATTACCTGGAGTGACGGCACGCCGGTAACGGCAAACGATGTTGCCTTTACCATTAATACCTCGCTGGAACTGCAACTCACCGGCAACTGGGCTTCCTTTATCGATTCTGAATTTGTAGATCGCGCTGAAGCGGCGGATGACTACACCGTCAAGTACTACTACACAGAGAACCCCGGTCTGGCGGTGCATGAGTATGGCACGCTCACCGCTCCGATTATGTCGGAGGCCTACTGGGGGCCGATTGTTGCGCAGGCGCGCGAGTCGGTCGGCGCGCTGGAGCCCCCCGCCGAGGATGCCGCCGAAGAAGAGTTGCTGGCGTACCAGGAGGCGCTCAACGAAGCGCTGAATGTGCTCTACAGCCATGCTCCGGAGGGCGAGCCCAAGGCCGGCGCATTTATGCTGAGCAACCGGGAAGCGGGTGCGTTTGCCGAGAGTACCGCCAATCCGGAATATTTCCGTTCCGGGGCCGAGGTTAGCGTGTATGCCAATGGTGCCTACGAGGAGGTCAAAGAGGGCGCGTACGAGGAAGTTGTCGGTGAGCCGGTAAGCGAGGAGATTGTAAACTACACCGTGGGGCCTTTTGTCCCGGCGACCATTCACTCGATCTACAGCGATCAGAATGCCTCACTGCTGGCGTTGCAGCAGGGCGAGATTGACTTTATGCTCAGCCCGAACGGCCTGCAGAAGGGGCTGCGAGCCCAGGACGATCTGCAGGTCATCGACAATCCCACCAACGGCTTCCGCTACCTCTCCTTCAACATGCGCAACGAACCGATGGACGACAAGGCCTTCCGGCAGGCGGTCGCCGTGCTGATTGACAAGGAGTTTGTCACCCAGCAGATCTTGCAGGGCGTGGCCTACCCGATCTACAGCTTTGTGCCGGAGGGCAACGAGTTCTGGTATACCGACGATGTGCCCAAGTATGGCCTGAATGAAGACGGCACCTCCATGACCCGCGAGGAGCGCCTGAACGAGACGATCCAACTGTTGGAGGAGGCGGGCTACTCCTGGGAAGGTGACGAGAAACCCACCTGGGATGCCGACAACCAGCAGGTTGTCCGTGGCGGCACCCTGGTCTTGCCGGGGGGCGAGACGATGACCGAACTGGAACTGCTCTCGCCCGGTCCCGGCTATGATCCACTGCGCTCAACCTATGCGATCTGGGTGGAGCAGTGGTTGAACGAGTTTGGTATCCCCGTGCAAGCCAATCTGACCGGCTTTAACGTCATTCTGGACCGCACCGATCAGTTGGACTTCGATATGTTCATCCTGGGCTGGGGGTTGACCATCTTCCCGGACTATGTGCGCGACTTCTTCCATAGCGATCGCGCGGCTCCGGGTGACTTCAACGCGGGGGGCTACTCCAACCCCGAGTTTGACGAACTGGCGAATGGCATCAAGTCCTGCACCACCTTCGATGAGTGTAAGGAGATTGCCGACCAGATCCAGCAGACCCTGGCCGAGGAGTTGCCCTACGTGGTACTCTTTGCCACCAGCATCACCGAGGTCTATTCCGATGAGCTTGACTTCCCGTACACCGAAACTCTGGACGGGTTGCAGAACCTGTATGGCTTCCCCTCAGCGGTGACGATGGAGTAGACCGAGTGACCCTGGAGCGCAGCCGAGCTATTCACACCGGCTGCGCTCTTGTTTACAATAAAGAACAAAGAGGCAAAGAACAAAGAACAAACAAATGATGCCACATACTGAAAGGAACGCCTGATCTGGCTGATGAAGTTGAAATGTTCATCCAGATATGGCATGCACGGGAGTTCGGCTTATGAAGGTTGCACTGTAATCCAGATATCAATCTTCAGGAGTCCCGGCTTCAACCGGATCAGGTTCTCCCCACAGTATGCCACTGCCGAGGCAGGCATCCCACCGGCTAAAGCCGGGACTCCTGAGAGACCATATCTAGATTACATATTTAATACTGCTTTTTACTGTCAAAGTTTACACAAATAAAGTTCTTCGCTAAAGTTCTGTCTCCATGTTCCTGGTTCTCAGTTTTCAGTTCTCACCTAAATGGAGGTCCGCGCTTGGCACGTTACATTGCGCAACGCCTGTTGCAGATTATCCTGACATTCTTTCTCTTCCTGGCGCTTTCCTACATGCTGCTGGAGGCCATGCCGGGTGATTTTAGCCAGCTTTTTCTGCAAGATCCCAAGCTGACGCTGGCGCAGCGCGAGGCGATCGCGGCCAGCCTCGGCCTGAATCGCCCGCCGCATGAGCGCTTCTTTCGCTACATCGGCTCTTTCCTGCGCGGAGATCTGGGGGTTTCCTTTCAATACTATCCCCGCCCGGTGGTTGATGTGATCCTCGAACGCGCCCCGCGCACGCTGATGCTGTTTATCTCATCGACCGTTGTCTCATTTTATGTGGGATTTTTCGTTGGTAAGCTCCTGGCGTGGCGGCGCGGACGCGTGCTGGAATATATCACCACCGTGGGCGGCGTGACGCTCTACACGGTCTTTACGCCCTGGTTTGGCCTGCTGATGATCTGGCTGTTTGCCTTTACCCTGGACTGGTTCCCCATCGGCAAATTTATTACGCCGAGGCTCTGGCGAGACGCTCCGGTTGAGGCAAATGTGGTCTTCAACCGGATGCTGCTGACGGCGCTGGTCGTTTCGATTGTGCTGCTGACCTGGTTCATCCTGACCCGCCGGATCGACACGCGCCGGCGGCGGGTGGTACACTGGGGCGGAATGGGGCTGGGTCTGGCCGTTGTGGTAGGGATCTGGGGGGCATCGGGTCTGGGACCGTATGCCTTGAATATTCTGCATCACCTGATGCTGCCGGTGCTGACGCTCACGCTGATCTCGTTTGCCGGCACTATGCTGCTGACCCGCAACAGCATGCTGGAGACGTTGCGCGAGGACTATATCACCACAGCACGCGCCAAAGGACTGCCCGAAAAAGTTATCCGCGACAAACATGCCGCGCGCAACGCCATGCTGCCCGTCGTCACCTCGCTCGTCTTTAGCCTGGCCTTCGCCCTGAGTGGTGGCGTCATCACCGAGGGGGTGTTCTCCTGGCCGGGGATGGGCGAAGTACTGCTCACCTCGGCAGTGGTGCAGGATATTCCGATGATGATGGGGGCACTGATATTTACCGCGATATTTGCGCTGCTGGCGCACCTGGTGGTCGATATTCTCTATGCTTTTCTGGATCCACGCATCCGCTATGGTTAGGAGGAGTCTGTGGCAACTGAAGAACGTCATAACCCGTTTGCCACCGCGCAACCTGCTGGTGATGGGACCACGCTTGACCAGCAGGAGCGTGAACGTCTGCGCGCGCAACCGCTGTGGCGCGTACGCCTGAAACTACTGGCGGGTACGCTCTGGAATAACTGGAAGCTGTTTACCGAAAATAAGATCGGCTTGATCGGCCTGGCGATTATCCTCTTTTATGCGGGACTGGCGCTTGCGCATCCGCTGCTGATGGGGCGCGTCTGGGATCCGCTAATCTATGATCCGGTCATCGGGTTCGATCCGCTGGCCGCGCCGCATCCCGCGCCACCATCGGCGCAACACTGGCTCGGCACCGATCCGCTGGGGCGCGACGTGTTAAGCCAGTTGATGTTTAGCACCGCGTCGGAGTTTATCCTGGGCATGGTGGCGGCGCTGATTACCGTCACAATCGGCACATCAATCGGCGCGCTGGCAGCTTACTTCGGCGGCTGGATCGATACCTTTTTTATGCGCCTGGCCGACCTGGTGATTACGTTGCCCGCAATTGTACTGCTGATTGTGCTGGGCGGGCTGTTTACGCTCGATCTGCCGCTGCTGGCGCTGGTGATTGGCATTCTCTCCGGCTTTGGCGCAACGACGGTAATTATCAAATCGCAGGCATTGACGATCAAGGT
Organism: uncultured Chloroflexaceae bacterium; assembly: GCA_937141995.1. Lineage (GTDB taxonomy): Bacteria > Chloroflexota > Chloroflexia > Chloroflexales > Chloroflexaceae > CAKZQX01. The sequence continues at coordinate 8,179 of CAKZQX010000842.1, forward strand.
ACGGACGTATGTCGAGGCGGCGTGGGTCGCCGGGGGCAGCCACTGGCATATTATTCTGCGGCATATCATTCCCAACCTGTTGCCGTTGACTTTTCTCTACATGATGTTCACTGTTACGGATGCGATCTTTGCCGAGGCGATTCTCTCCTATTTCGGTTTGCTGAATATTCGTATGTCCTGGGGGTTGATGATCCATACCACCCAGTCGGCGGGATATCTGCTCAATTTCCAGACCTGGTGGCTGATTGTCCCGCCCGGCCTGTCGATTACCCTGCTCTGCGCGGCATTCTACCTGGTGGGTCGCGCCCTGGACGAGGTGGTCAACCCGCGCCTGCGCAAACGGTGAAACGAGAAATCAATGTCAGAAACAATTCTGCGGGTTGAAAACCTGACGATGCACTATACCACCCGCGCGGGGATAGTCTCGGCGGTGGATGATGTCAGCTTTACGCTGGATGAGGGCGAGTCGCTCGGACTGGTGGGCGAGTCAGGCTGTGGTAAAACCTCGGTGGCAAACAGCCTGCTCAAGCTGCTGGCCGATAACGCCGTGATCAAGGGCGGGCAGATCCGCTTCAAGGGGACCGACTTTGTGCCCCTGAGTGAGGAAGAGATGCGACCCTACCGCTGGCGCAATATCTCAATGGTATTCCAGGCAGCGATGAACTCGCTCAACCCGGTCTATCGCGTGGGCGACCAGATTATCGAGGCCCTGGAGACGCATCTGGGGCTCTACTCTCACGCGCAGGCCCGGCAGCGCGTGACCGAGCTTTTCACGATGGTGGGGCTCGATCCCGCGTTGATGGACCAGTATCCGCACGAATACAGCGGTGGCATGCGCCAGCGGGCCGTCATCGCGATGGCGCTCTCCTGTAACCCGGACCTGGTTATTGCCGATGAACCAACGACCGCGCTGGATGTGATTGTGCAGGATGCGCTGCTGCGCCAGTTGAAGACGCTGCAGGAGATGATCGGGATGAGTATGATCTACATCTCGCATGATATCGCCGTGATTGCCGAGGTCAGCGACCGCATCGGAGTGATGTATGCGGGCAAACTGGTTGAACTGGCAAGCGCCGACGAGATCTTTCATCACCCGGTACATCCCTACACCGTCGCGCTAATGTCGGCCTTCCCCAGCGTCACCGGGCCCAAACGGGAGTTGCAAACCCTGGCGGGTGAACCGCCCAACCTGCTCTATCCACCCTCCGGCTGCCGCTTTCACCCGCGCTGTCCCTTTGCCACCGAGATCTGCCGGCAGCAGGAGCCGGAATTTAAGGATCATGGCGGAGGGCACTATGCCGCCTGCTGGCACCCGCAGGAGGTGACAGTATGACGAGCAGTGAAGCGCTGGTGCGCGTAGAGGGGCTACGCAAACTCTTTCCGCTCAATGCCGGGTTTCTGCGCGCGCCCACCTCGTTTATTCACGCGGTCGATGGCCTGGATTTCGCGATTGCCCCTGGCGAGAGTCTGGGACTGGTAGGCGAGTCGGGATCGGGCAAAACCACCACCGGGAAGCTGCTGGTGCGCCTGCTGGATATCACCGCCGGGCATGTATTTATGCAGTTCGATGGGCAGGTGCTCGATGTGGCGCGGCTCCAGCGGAGTGACAGCAAAACCTTTCGGCGCAAGGTCCAGATGATCTTTCAAGACCCATACGAGTCGCTCAATCCCCGGCGCACAATTTTTGACACCATCGCCGAGCCGCTGCAGGTGCAGAATATCGGCAATGTGCTGGATCAGCAGGAACGCGTGGCCGAGTTGCTCAACCTGGTTGGCCTGTCGCCACCCTCGACCTACCTGTTCCGCTTTCCGCATGAGCTATCCGGCGGACAGCGGCAGCGGGTAGCCATTGCGCGGGCGCTGGTCATCAACCCGGCCTTTGTGATTGCCGACGAGCCGACGTCGATGCTGGATGTCTCCATCCGCACCAGCATTATGCAACTGATGCAGAACCTGGGCACGCAACTGGGCGTGACCTACCTCTACATCACCCATGATCTGGCAGTCGCCCGCTACATGTCAACCCGACTGGCGGTAATGTACCTGGGCAAGATTGTCGAGATGGGCGCAACCGAAGAGGTGCTGCAACGCCCACAACATCCCTACACGAAGGCGCTCCTCTCAGCGGTGCCGGTGCCTGATCCGCGCTGGACTCGCACGCCGGTCGAGATCAAGGGCGGCATCAGCAAGCCGATTGACCCGGTGCCGCGCTGTCGCTTCTATGATCGCTGCCCACTGGCGGCAAAGGTCTGCGAGGATAATGATCACCCGCCGCTGGAGGATAAGGGCAGCGAGCACTATGTGGCCTGTTACCGGGTGTAGCTGCCGCACTACATGACACAACGCCACACTCCAGACTGCACACTGGCACATGATCTGCAAGTATGATATGTTATGTTTAGCAATCAGCAGCAAGAGAAGGAGCGGGCTAATGTCTTCGATCCAGTGTAACAAGTGTGGCAACGAGACCCGGACGGCCAAACTGCTTACACCAATGGGGGAAATAACCGTAAGCGGTCCGGCAGGCAGCCAGGCATTGCCGGTTTCGGCGCAGGTGTGTGTGGCATGCGGACACATTGACCTCTATGCGCCGCAGAGTTTTGAACTGGCTGACCATCAACAGGAAAAACAGGCGGCCCCGCGTGGCAGCCTGGTGACAAACGACGAAGCTCCGCTCGGACTTCCCGATAGCTAAAACCGGCCCGGACCCGAAAACACCTCCATCGGAAGGAGCAGCCCATGAGTGACGTAGTTGGCCGCATTTTTCTGCATGGTCTGGAGAGTAGCGGGCATGGCTTCAAGGCAAAATTACTGCGCAGTATCTTTCCCGCTATGCTGACCCCGGACTTTCGCGGCACGCTGGAGGAGCGGATGGAACAACTGACACCGATCATGGCGGAGCGCCAAAGCTGGATTATCGTCGGATCCAGCTTTGGCGGGCTGATGGGCGCGCTCGGCGCGGCTGCGGCGGCGGGCGGCGATGCGCGGGGGCACCCGCAGCAGGTGCGCAAACTGGTACTGCTGGCTCCGGCCCTGACGCGGCCCCAGTTTGCCGATGCTCCGCCCGCCCCGATTGCCGTCCCGGTTGTGGCCTACCATGGACGTGGGGATACGGTTATCCCACTAGAGCCAACCCGCGCACTCGCCGAGCGGGTCTTTTCCAACCTGACATTTCATGTGGTGGATGATAACCATATGCTGCGTGCGACTGTCCAGAGCATCGACTGGCACACGCTGCTACGCACCGCGTGATAAACAAAGCAATGTGCTTTTCGGCGACGTTAAACTGCCGAAAAGCACATTGCTTTGAAGTGACCCTCATCTACTGCCGGCGACGCTCGTTTGCATCCTGCATCATGCGGTGCAGCAGCGTCTCATCCTGCGTCTGATCATTGTCTCGGTGCTTCTCAGCATCGCGGCGACGAGGCTTCTGCTGTTCTTCGCCGTTCTGCGGGCGTTGTCCGGCCTCCGGCTTACCGCCACGACGACGAGGCTTTTGCTGCTCTGCTTCGCCATTCTGCGGACGTTCTTCGGCGGCCTGCTTCCCCCCACGCGGTGGCATGCGCACCTCTTCACCATCATCATCGCTCTGCTGCCGGTGTGACGCCTCTTCTTTGCCGTTCTGCTGTTCCTTGCCAGTGCCGGTGGACTGCTGCGCATGCTCTTCCGCGCGTACATGCCCGTTCGGCTGCCCCGGTCGATCGTTTTCCCATACCAGACGCCGGCGCGGCAGGTAACGGCCACCTTCGAGATCACGTACATACGCTGTTAGCTCTTCGCGGAGCCGGCAGTGCAGATTCCAGGCTGCCGTCGGCTCTTTCGCGCTACAGAGCGCCCGCACCTCCAGCGTCTCATCGGTAAAGCCGGTGACCTGCACGCTCGGCTCCGTTTCCTCGTCCCACTTCTCGGCGTTGCGCAGCAGTTCGTCAAACTTCTGGCGGATCTGCTCAACGTCTATCGTATAATCCACATAGAGATAGATTGGCTTGATCATATGTGAGCTGGTCTTCGACCAGTTCTCAACCGGATGCATCGTAAAATAGTTAAGCGGAACAATCACCCGGCGTTTATCCCAGGTCTGGATGGTCAGGTAGGTGTAAGTAATCGCCTCGATATAGCCCCACTGCCCCTCAAACAGCACATTATCGCCGATGCGCACGGGCTGAGTGATCGCAATCTGTAGCCCGGCAATGACATTCCCCAGCACATTACGCGCCGCAAAGCCGACAACAATACCAATCACGCCGGCAGAAGCCAGTAGCGACACCCCGATCTGGCGTAGCGAACTAAACTGGCTCAAAATAATGCCGGTGCCGATAAACAGCGCTATCAGGATCAGCACCCAGCGCGCGACGGCAATATATGTCAGGAGTTTGCGCTGTTCCGTCTCATCGTCGCTCCCCAGGCGCTGCGCATACCCGTGACCGATATAGTCGGAGAAGTAGGTAATCACCCGCATCCCCAGCCAGGTAACGGCGATGATGATAAGAACGGTGGTGATAATATTAAAAGTACTGGCAAACGGCCCGGTCAGGGTCAGCAATGCCTGTGACAGCAGCGAGAAAACCAGCAGACCTGCAACCAGGGCAATCGGGTTGGCAATATCATCCGAGAGGCCGCGTAGCCAGCTACTCTCGGAATAGTCTAACTTCCGTCTGAGGACT
>CAKZQX010000843.1 GCA_937141995.1 uncultured Chloroflexaceae bacterium
TAGGCCAGCATCCGATATTGCAAGGGCGAGAGGTGCTCACCAATATCCTGTCCATAGTAGCAGACGCGCTGCTCACGCCGATCGATGACCAGCGGCAGATCGGGAGTGTGAGCGAGTTCATCATGGTGAGGTAGGGGTGCGGGAGCCGCATCCGCGGGTGGGTTCAGCCCGGCAGGAGCATAAACCTGGACAAGATAGGCTGCGAGCAGGGGACTGAAGATCGCCGGTGCGCCATCCCCGGCCAGGTGAGTTATCCCCTTCAGATGAAGGGTCTGCATCTGCCGTAACTCCAGCGCTATGCCGCGCACAATCTGCCAGAGCGCATCCTGTTCCTCACTGGTAAACTGGTCCCATATCTTGCGACACTCCAGGCGCAACGCCGGCGACCTGCGCAGGAGGGCATCCGGGGAACCATCCTCCACTCCGCCATCGAGAGCGATCTGGGTCAAGGCGCGGACCAGCGCCGGATGACCACCGCTGAGGGTGACAATCCGGGTGCGGCGATCGGGAACCAGGCTCCGGTCATGGCGAGTCGCAAACCGTACCACCTCTGCCGCAGCGTCGGCGGGTTGCAGTGGATGCAACCCCATTTCACGCAACGTCAGTAACTCGACAAACGGCTCAATCGCATCCCAATCAGCCTCGTCACGCAGATCCGTCAGCCGTTCCCGCGAGAAGGTGAGGTACATCAGGCGATATTTGTGCCGATCCCGCAAACCGCGCAGATTGCGGAAGACGATGTCAGGCAGATGCGTAAAGAGCGGATCAAACTCATCGAAGAGAACCACGAGGCGCAGTTCCTGCAGGACGATCCGCAGAACATCGCTGCAGTGCCGGAGAGATCGGGTCACATTCGCCCCATCCGCAACTACCTGCCTGTGGGCAGCATGCAGGCATGTTGTATCACTCTCCGGCAGATGCTCCGCCATGTGGGTTAACAGCGCTTCCGCCAACCCTTCAAAGAAGCCCCACGCGGTCCAGGAGGCCAGCAGATTTGCATCCAGCGTGACCACATGCAGTGACTGCGCCTGCTCCCCCAGATAGTGTTGCAGGACATCGGCGCGCCGGAGATGCTGAACCATATTGCTTTTGCCCACTCCATTGATTCCGACCACACTGCAACACTCGCCGGCCACCAGACTCGTCAACAGGGGGGCAATAATCTCCGCACGATAGGGAACGGGACGTCCATGCATACCGTTTATCCTCCCGGAGCAAAGTGCTCCATAACCGCCTGTACCAGGGGATGAACCATCCATGTACGCTCTGGGGTAGCATGCACCAGATGCTGATCCTCCAGTGCAACTACTGCTCCCAGATGATCAAAGGGAACATCCGTGATGCCAACATCCTCACGGGCAAACCGGGTGATCAGGGCCTGCTCCGTTGCCGATAGATGTTCAAACAGGTCGTTCACAAACTGACGCATTGCTACCTGGTCGACAATGCCGGTGGTGTGCAAGACATCGGGCTGTGTTTGCATGGCAACCAGAAGTGCCGCGATTGCTCCCGGCAATCCGTCCGTCTGCTGAAGTATCTGCGCTGCATCATGACGGTTCACATCAACCCCACATTGCCGGGCCCACTGCATCACCGCATCCGCCGGCAGACCGGCCAGCGTGACGGTTGGCAGCAGTTTGAGCCGGTAGGGAACACGCCGTCCGACCAGCAGGAGTGTGAGGTGCGACGCCTGGGTCTGCTGCACATATGTCCCCAGTTCAACCAGGAGGGAGACCAGCGCCGGCTCAACCGCGTGGTCAATGCCGTACACACAGAGGAGAATCTCAGTCCGGGTACGCCGATAGGCCGACAGGATCGCCTGAAAAAAAACAAACAGGGGATAGTGCCGACGGGCCTGGTGCGCCTGATGGAATGATTGCCAGGCGTCGGGCACAAGCTGTGCCAATGGTTGTGCCAGGTGCCAGAGGAAGGCCTCAGCCGTATCGGTTAAGCCCGGAACAATCCGCAACCAGGAGCACGGCCGGGTCGTCTGGTGCAGCACGGTGGCTGCCAGGGCACTCTTGCCGCTCCCCGCTATTCCCGTGAGCAGGACAACGCGGTCCTGAGTCAGCATAGACTGCACCCGGATCAGATCCGGCTCACGGCCAAGAAAAGGCACGGGCGGCACCGGCGGCACCGCCACCGGCATCGAGACCAGTGCGGTTGCCACCGTTTCATCGGGCCCCCTATGCTGTCTGTGTTGTCGAACACGTTTTGCCATAGCTACCTGTCCTTGCTCGTGGATAACGTCAGGATGCGCTTATCCGGTTGTCTGGGGTAGCAAGTGCTGTTCCAGACCACCAAGCCAATGAACTGCCGGAATGTGACCAAAAGGTTCCAGTGACTGCCGGGCATAGACGGCCGCCGTCTGCGCTTCCGCAATCCGCTGGTGCCGCACTGCCAGGTAGGTCTGCCACACCGCCGCCAGTGCGGCATAGTACGCACAATCAAGTTGTTCCCAATACTGCCGGCTTTGCTCCAGAAACGGCTGTACCGCTCCGGCATCACCCTGGAGCGCGGCCCACAGACCCTGATTCCGGGCATGCATAGCCGCGACACGCAAACTATCACTCTGATTGGCCTGCCCGAAGAGCAGCCTGACAACCGTGTCACGATGGTATGTTGTCTGAAAGCGCAGCGCGCACTCCAACGTATACTGGATCCATTCCTGCTGGTGAAGGTATTCTGCCGATAGGGTTTCCGCTTCCAGGTCCAGCAAATACTGACGGCAGACATCCGACTGCTGTTCCCAGAGCGCCAGATGCGCCCGATTCAGGCGCAACAGGTAGGCGACATAGTCATCGGGTACATCCAGCGCACTGATCTCAGTATAGATTTGATGCGCAGCAGTAAATTTCCCGCGCCGAATTAAGAGATCCATATAGTTAGCCTGAACCAGCCAGCGATCCGCTTTATCAATCTGCATGGCCAGGGATGCTGCCGCACGAAACTGCTCCTCGGCAGCATCCCACTCGGCAGCAGTTGTGGCCAGGTCGTTGGTCAACATGGCCAGGTTCTGTCCGGTACTCATCTGGCCATGATAATCACCCAGACGCCGGCGAATATGCATCGCGGCAGTGTACGAATGTTGAGCCAGAGTGAGATCATTCGCCTGTCCACGGAGTTCATAGACATAGCCCAGGTTATTATCCAGCATGGCCATCAAGCGTTCATCATGCAGCAGATGTGCGGCGACGGGACGCACGGCCAGCAAATGGGTGAGTGCCTGCTTATACTGGCCCTGCAGCACGGCAACCCGGGCACATGTATCGGCCAGCTGCACCCACTTCCCCAGAAAGAAGCTTGCTTCGGCCTGGCTCCACGCCGAACGCGTGCCCTGGAAGCGCTCCAGTGCGGCATGCAACAGCGGGGCGGCCGCAGCAGGATTGGTTGTGAGCAGCCGGGTTCCCTGCGAAGCCAGACAGAGTGCCACATAGGGGCTCTCTGGCGGCGCTTGCTGCTGGATAGCATCACAGACGCGTGCAGCCTCGCTCTCATTCCCGGCAGCTTCATACACCTGGAGCAGGCGGGTGGCAAGCTGCAGGGTAGCCGGCGTCCCCGGCGGCATAATCCGCAGGCGTTGCTCAAAGTGGGTGGCGGCTGCCTGGTAGCGTCCCAGATACGCCGCACAATCCCCTGCCAGTTCCAGCAGGTCTTCGGCCAGATCACTGCGAACCTGGTCAATCACCACCAGGGTGAGTGCATAGATCTCGGCGCTCTGCGGACTTGTGATCACCTCGGGTTGCTGCATAATAGTGTGCAGGATCTGGGCGGCACGTGTCGGGTTGCCTGCGGCATGCCAGTAGCATGCCGCCAGATAGAGATTGGGCGATGTTGGCCGGGTCGCATAGTCGTGCGCGAGATAGGCACAGATAATGGGATACTCGCGGCGCGTGCGCAGTTGGGCCAGCGCCGTGGGAAACAGGATATCCTGCAGACCCGGCAGCGCATCCAGGTGCAGATGATAGGCAGTGTTCATCGCCGGTATGTCCGCAACGGGAACCCAGTTTTGACTACTCGCCAGGTCGGCAAAGAGCTGGTCGGCATAGGGTTCCGCACCATAACGGTCAAGCAGCGCCGCCAACTCCAGCCGGCGCACCTGGCCTGCCGGCAGGTGATCAATAATATCGCGCGCAAATTCATGCGCATGCTGATGCCGGGACATCCGCGCAACCGTATCTCGGAGCGACTCGTTGGCGGCCCGATGCTGTTGTGCCCAGGCCAGCATAGAAAACAGGAGCCGGGGCATCCCCTGGCTGGCCTGGTGTAACCGTTCAATCGTCGCCATATCCAGGGGGAGATGCGCCTGCTCGACATAGGCCTGCACATCCGCCTGACGTAATGGCGCAATGGCGCATGACCGACCCACCGCGAGTTCAGTCCACTGATCATCGGCAATGATAATGACTGCTGTCGATCGGACATAGGCACTGATATCACCAATAAACTTGCGCAGACGCGTATCGGCACCAGAGGCGGAAAATACCAGGACACAACGTCGGTTGTCGCCTTCGGCGGCATCGGCTTCAAGTCGCGAAACCAGCGTACTGGAGAGAGCTGCCAGACGCTCGGTATGCTGACTGAGGCTGAGCTTACTTGATGGCGCCTGGACATGGGCCGGCAGCCGCACACCCGCTTTCCGGAGCAGACCCACCAGCGTTTCAATGCATAGTTCCAGGGACAGATGCTTTGCGGGAAACGCCTGCACATCAATTGTCGTGTACCCTAACCGTTCCAGTTCGGCGCACAGCGCCCGGGCAACGGCATGTCGGCCACTGCCCACCGTTCCGTAGAGCATCACCACCGGTTCCGGCGTCTGGAACTGCTGCCGCGCTTCGGCCAGTACCCGGTCGCGTCCCACCAACCGACGGCGACTCAACCGGGGGCGTTGATACAGAGTCCGGGGGAGTTCCGGGTAGCTCTCCGGCGGGGCGACGTGCAATTTGGCACTCTCGGGCAGTGTGGCTGCGGCAACGCCGGCACTGAGAAAGGCAGCGGCGGCCGGCGGGTCCAGCCGGGGGTAGGCATTGATCCAGCTTCCCCGCCCATCGTCATAGAGGTTAGCATATTTGAGTGCTGCCAGACCATAGGCCAGCAGTCCGAGGTAATATTCGACGGGGGGGATTCCGACCTGTGATAGCGATTGGAGCACCGTCCGGCGAATGGTGGCAATGATATCATAGGCTTTGCGGAGTTCAAGATTGTCTCCCAGCATCTCGATACACAGAGCCGGGTTGACCAGCGCCTGATGGAGCGCCGCGTCCAGCAAGAGAAATTCGTGCGGACCCTGGAGACGATGCGGCAAAATGTGGAGCTTATATTCCGTTTCAAGCTTGACCGCATCAAAGACGGTGTGGCCACCCGCCATGGTGCGATCAAAATCAATCAGCCAGGCCAGCGGCACCTGGTCGCGCCGGGGTTGCACCCGGTTGAGCAAAATATTGCCCAGATTCATATCGCCGTGAATGATTGAAGTGTGGAGCATCTGTGAACGGCTGAGGAGATTATAGTAGTGGGGCAAGGGGTTTTCAAACCGGATGCCCGACGTCAGCGGATGCGCTGATACTGATTGCAGTACCGGGTGCAACTGCGTAGTCCGAATGTTATCGAGTCGCGTGTAGCGAGTCTGCCGGATCTCACCGAAGAGTGTGAGATGATCCAGCGTATCGGGAAGCGTATCCAGGAGATTGATTGGTCCAGACAGATCAATGCGGGCCGCCACCGGTTCAAAGGGACGATAAATCTCCGAGCGTGGCGCTTGTTCACCGGCCAGGAGATGCAGCCGGAGCACGCCCCGGTGCGCATCCCGCTCAACCACCTCCAGGTGCGGATAGCCGGCAGCGGCATTGGCCGCCAGGATAATGGGATGCCCGTGCAGGGCGTGGGCACCGGGACGATCCGCCGGGTCAAGAACGTCCTCCAGGCGGAGCGCAGCCGGCGACGGCGTTGATTGGAGCTGAATATGCAGTGTTGGCGGCAGGAGTTGATTGTAGAACCAGAGGGGACACTGGTCGGGAAACCGACGGGCATCATTGTACCAGCCATTCCGGGTGGTCCCCCGCGACAACGTTTCAAGAAACAGGGTGCGCAGCGCATGGGTAATATCGTCGGGTTCAACGTGTAATTCTTCGTCTTGCCAGAGAAAATCGCGCAGCGTCCGCGCGCCGTGATATGCATCTTCTTGATACAGGTAGTCGTAGGCAATGGCGGCCAGTTCACCATACCGGGTATACAGCCGCAATTGGGCTAACTGGAATCCGGTGGTGTTCGCCACAAACAGCTCATAGCGTCGGATCTCATCGTCAATCGCAGACCGGGAGCCCATGCGAATAACCAGAGGATTAAATTGTCGATAATCGGCTCCCTCAGGATGGCAGAGGAGCACGGCAAGCTTACTCAGCCCAAAGTGACTACCTGGCAGTTCGGCCAGGATCACCGATGTTACTTCCGGACGTTCACGGAAGAGGGCAGCAATCACCTGGCGACAGACCTGTTCGTCACGAATGATGGCATCCGGTTCAAAGGGAAAACTGAAGGTAATATTGTCGAGGTGCATGGAGTTGTCCCTTCTGTTACGCCTCAAGGTGTGGGCGCGGCGTTATCGCGCCCACAGATTTCACCTGCCCGGATAGCTGTCCGCCATCCGGGTCATCCGGTACTTGCAAGCACCGACATGGACTTACGGTACCACCAGGCCGAGCAGGGTACCTTCCACCTGTTTGCGACATCCTGCTGCCGGTGTACATGCTGCATCCTCGCCACCCGCATTGTCACTCGCCGTAAGACGCGCAACCGCAAACCCGGTTATATGATAGTGCAGGGGACGACCCTGCTGCCGCGGGATGACCTGGTCATAGAGTGGCACCACCACCAGCGCACCGACATGGTAGATATCTTCATCACCGGGGGTCAGTGTCCCGATAGCCTGGAACATATTTCCATGAGTACCGGAGACACCAATCAGCCCTCCATCCGGCCGCAAGCCGGGATTGCCGCCGGTTTCCAACCACTGACGCAGTGCCGGGTTATTGCCACTCCCGCCGGGCGCCGGCAGTGTACCCGGTGCCAGCGGCTGGTTCAGATCGACCCAGCCAATATGTCCAGGGGCTGTCTGCTCCTGCGAGATAATGACGAAGCTATCGCCCACCGCTGGAAGTGCATCAACCGAGGTCACGGACGGAAAGAAATTGCCGCCCAGCAGTTCAACCCGGTCGATGGTGCCGTCAGCATTGACATCGATCTCGACCATAATAGGCGTATGTTCCAGATCTTCCCAGACAATCGGCGTGTAAATGCGTCGTTCCTTGGCTCCGATCGGCTGGTCCGGATAGACGATCGTCCCAACCCCGTCACTGCCGATATGTCCCAATCCCAGATCGAAGGTCTTCGTGACCGGTGCGTTGTTCACGACAATGAACTGCGACTCATCCGGACTGACGGTCAACGTGAGTACCTCACCAGCACTGAGCGTCGTATTGGACAGCGCATAGATCCGGGTCCAGGTGTCATTCTCATGCATCTGGTAGGCGGTCAGCGACTTGGTGATATCGTTCGTGCGGAGCGCAAACTCATGGAAGCCGGCATCAATATCGGCCATGTCACGGGTCGCTGCCTGCGCGGTACCAATAAAGCCGGCCAGACTGTGGGGACCAAAGAGCACCATATCACTTGTCCCATTGTCGCGCGCCCCTGCGTTCATAAAGCGCCAGTCCTGCCCACTCGGGAAGAATAGTGTGTACGGAAAGTGCTGACCGGGTGCGCCCGTCAGCGGAATAACCCGGTAGGAGCGATCGATGGTCTGCATGAATGCCGGAGTATCCGTGTCATCGACATAGCACCCCGTGTAGGTATCCTCACCCCAGGAGCGCCGCTGTCCGCCCCAGGCATAGAGCTCCCCACCCCAGGAGCGCCGCTGTCCGCCCCAGGCGGCATTCACCCCCTCAACCATGAGCACATCACTCTCGGCCCAGGTAGGTAATTGCGGATCTTCCCGGAAAAGACTCAGTGGAGCACTATAGATCGTACGTGCTGACCAGGTCACGCCGGGTGCCAGCTCGTACGTCCAGGTATTGGCATTCAGATCAATCGTAATGTAGTGGTTGTCGGCATCATCCGCTGATGCCGGAGGGTAGTTGGGATCATACACATAGATGCGCGCCGTGTCGCCGGCTTCCGGCACAATCTTGTAGGGGAACAGCGCATGTCCTACTTCGAGGTCATCACAATCCGTTCCGATCAGGATGCCGATCACTTCGGGATTGACCCACCATGCGGGTGTGCCAAGCCGGGCCACCAGATGGTTGTAGAGACCAACCGCGTCAAACCGTCCGTCATCAGCCAGCCAGTTCAACATCTGCGAACCAACCTGCCGGCCGTGGTAATCCTGAATAAAGTCCTGGGCCGGTTCTGCCTGGGGAATACTCTGTACCGTTGTTGTTCCGCCGTAGCCGGTAGGATTAGATCCACCGATGCTATGGAAATCGGCCACGGTTGCCGTCATGCCCGCACAGAGCCCACCTTTCAAGGTATCGGCATAATAGCGCGAAAAGTCGTCATCATAGATTGCCTTGACGATCGTCTCTTCATAGAGATAAGCAATCGGGCGTGGAATATAGGTCGCGGTGTCACTGAGCGTATCGGTGTCACTGAGCGTGTCGGTGTCACTGAGTGGCGTAGTTGGTAAAAAGTCCGTAATCGTGAGCGGAAGTGATGCCTCCAACCCAGTTTCATCAAAGCTGATGGGTAACGGTATCGTTGAGGTATACTGGATCGTCTCCGTGATCAGGTGGGTTGTGGGCTGCACACCAAAGATGTCAACAAACTGCGCAAAACTGGGCACACCGGCATCATTCGGGAAGCTCCATGTATCCAGCACCGGGTTCAGGCCACTGTCAATGACAATCTCGACCTGCAGGTAGGGGCGGTCCGTGAGTGGATTGGCACAGATTCCGGTACAGTGACTGGACCAGAAGATACCCCCACCCTGCGTCTCATTATCGGCCCGGATCATCACGCCATTGTTCGACACAGCCCCATCCAGCACTTGCTGTGCCCAGGGCGTGATTGCCCAGCGTTTCTGCCCCAGTGCGGGAGAAACCTGAATGCCACTGGTGATCGCCGGTCCGGGCGCCGGCTGGTTGTTCCAGGTAAGGGTTAGATCATTCCATGCCTGCTGCAGGGGATAGACCGAGGTTGCAAACCCGGCAGGATTCTCTGCGACATATTGTGTCAAGACCAGTTCGGCTGACAGCAGATGCTCGGCAGTAATACCGGCGGGAAGAAAGCTCAGATCGACGGGCGTAAAGATGCGGGTAATGCCCTTATTGCCAACATACGTTGATCTCCCCAGAAAACGGTTGCGCTGCTGGTAGGACGGCAGGTTGGGCGAGGTGCTCTGCACATAGCTGTCCCCAGCAATATACTGCGGGTCCGCCAGGCTCGGATCGAGCCGAACGGGGAATGCGCGCTCAGCGGCTGCTAACCAGGCCGGGTCCACGGACAAGGTAATGCGGAAAGAGGCCTCCTCAGGCGTCACGGTGAGGGTCAGCGGGGCCATAACCCCGTTCGCATCCATTCCGAACGGTGGCAGGAGCCGCCAGAGGAGCTGCCCCTGGGCATCCTGGAGCATCCAGCTTCCATCCGCCTGCTCGTGCAAGTGAATCCCGGGTGCATCGAGCAGCAGATCGATACTGGTCGGTGCGGCTGCGCTTGCAAGCACAAATTCCTCTTTGACGCCCCATGGTTCGATATGGTAGACCAGATCAGTCTGTGCCGCAACATTGGGATAAGTAATAGTACTGGTTGCAACAATCGGGGTAGGCGTGCGCGTATCCGGCAGATGGAACGTGAGTGACGGCTGACCAGGACGCCCCAGAGTCATCAGCGGAGGAGCGCGGTTATCCTGAGTCTGGACGGTATCCCCCGCAAATTGCGCAGTGAAGCCGGTGGCCGCAGAGTGGTACCTGCCCGTCTCGTCCTGGACGATGCGCGTGTCAATCGGCACCCAGGCGTCCGCCGCGGCATCATAGTAGTCTCCCGGCTCAAAGTAGCGTTGGTAGCGCGCCACGGATTGACCATCAATGGTCCCCATGAACACGCGACCATACGCACTGCGCGCATTGGGTAATTCTACAAATGTCGTCGTGTCGAGATCAACTGCCGGACCACTGCGAGTCACGAACGGCAGAAAAACGGTGTGGGTACCATCGGCGGCAGTCACATGCGACAGCGCTGCACTGGGCAAACTGCCACTGACCAGCAAGATGAGAATCAATGGAACGACGAGCAGGCGGAATGGACGAAACGGCATAACACACCTCTGTCGGCATAGGTCGGGCGGTGGGGATGGACCGCACCAGGCTTGAACGTAACAACGGTGACGAGACCCTATCCGAATCACCTGCGAGGCGCGCTGGTACGCTACAGCAGGATGCGGGTAGCAATGACTGGTCACATGAGCATCCCCAGAGGTCGCGTATTGGATCTGCTTCAGCATCAAATATATGATACTGAGAGCGGGATCAGGTTTAAGTATACTGCAATCGTACGGAGATTACAAGAGATAGCCGGCTAAATTTCCCTTCTAAGCTAACATCTTTACCAATTGTATACAGGTTCGCTCATATACACACTATCCCATCGTATACACTGGTGATTGCGCAGCGCACCCCTGTCCACAGATGCAGGTCCATGCTAGCAGCGATCCGGGCCCCATGATTCGATCAGATGGCGATCAGCGTGTGACGAATAGTGCAGCAGCATCCCTACAACCATGATCGGATAGTGATCGGCATGATCGCTGGAACAGGCACAGCCTATGCCGTATAGTAGTACCCGGAGCAACAGGTATGTTCTCAGCGCCAAAGATTAACCTAATATCATTCCTAGGAAGACCCACAATCATGCAATACCAAACCTCGTCCACTTTCAGGATACATCCGTATGTGCAATGATGAAACCTGATAATCATTCTCACTATGGCGTTCTGAAGCGGTAAATACCGCATTAATGGTACTACAGAAACCAATGTTCGGTCTCACTGGCTAAATGGTCGGAACAAACACCAGGAACAGCGATGGATAACAGAGGAGTAAGACAACCCAATGACCATCCCATCTGAGAACCCATTGACACCACGTGAACACCAGGTGATGAACCTGGTTGCGTACGGTAAAACTGATGAACAGATTGCGCAACAGTTAGAATTATCACCACGGACCATTGCAACGTATGTTCACACAGCATGCCAGAAGCTAAAAGCGCGCAATCGGACAATAGCTGCCGTACAGTATCTGCTGCACTACGGCTTACCGGAACGAGAACATGACTCTCCTCTACCATCCGAGCCACTCACGCAACAGGAACAACGAGTCATCATTCTGACTATTCAGGGACAGACGGACAAGGAGATTGCGGAACAGCTTGGTTTGTCACAGGCAACAGTTGGGCAGCATCTGGTCACGATCCGCCGCAAGCTCAATGTACCCAATCGGGTGGCAGCAGCAGTTGAGTACTATCGCCGGCTAGGAGCATCGTCCTCTTCCCAAGAACCGAATGACCATGATGATACCTGAGCATCTCAGCACCAAAATGCAGGTACTCGCTGCTAATCTACCCATTGTCATACCAACTTTGGATCGGAAGATAGACATACCCACAATCCTCTGTGATAACAATTACATTCATAGTACCAGGTGAATTCATGCCCATGTACACCAGAGTACCAAATAGGCACAGGACAAATTACTTACGTATTTTTTAGGGATAGACAAACCTATCATCAAGACGTACATTTAGAGGGGATTAGCTATACAATTCCTTGCTACATTGAGATATAACCCAGAGATAAGAAGGTATACCCAAGCATAGAATATTAACTATTTTCTTTCTCCAGCAACGGCGCTGAGTACCATCCATAGCCACAGCATCCTTACCTGATATCGTGTCGTGCATTGCGTTCGAGTACGAGCACATACATCTGCCCATCTATCTGACAAAGGAGAAAGGAAAACTCTATGGCTCCCAATCGCTATGCTGTAGGAAGCAGAAGACGACCTCGTGTATGGTTTCTTGCTTTTGCACTTATCAGTAGTTTCATCTTCGTGTTATGGTGGAGAGCAGTACCACCATTGAGTACCAATGTCTATGCCGAGAACACGTCCGACACTATGCTCTTCCAGGCAGCCCCCCTGGCTGAGGATGTAGATCATAACCGTGTCCACGATCCAACCATTGTGCGTAGTCGCCTGGTCACGGTCAATTTCGCCACGGCCGTTGAAGATCACGTTCCAGATGAACACCTCCCGACAACCAGTGAACGACTTATACTCAATCTGTTTGACGATGCTACCTTTACCGCAACAAGAGAACGGGTTGAATATCATTCCCGTACTAACTTTACCTGGATTGGAACGATTGAACATGAGCCACAGAGCAGTGTGACACTGGTGTTTGCCGATGGTCTGCTCGTAGGCAATATTGCGCTCCGTAATGGATTTTACCAGATACGTGCTATTGATACGACAACACACCGAATTCTCCAGATTGATCAGTCTGCTTTCCCTGAAGAAGATCCACCGGTCGTTGATGAGGTTCCAGCAGATACCAACTCGGCGGCCCCTGATATGACGGCAAATGATGATGGTTCCGTCATCGATGTTATGATCGTGTACACCTCGGCCGCGCGCGCCGCCGAGGGTTCGACCACCGCCATACGCAACCTTCTCGATCTTATTGTTGCTGAAACTAATACGGGCTATGCAAATAGCGGCATTACGCAACGCATTAACCTCGTGCATATGGCAGAGGTTAGTTATAGTGAAACGTCGAACTCTTCTATTGACTTAGTTGCACTGGAAGATCCCGCTGATGGATATATGGATGCGGTTCATACCTGGCGCGACACCTACTATGCCGATATAGTGGTTTTAATCACTGAAAGTACCTATTGTGGCAGGGCGGCATTAATGACCACGACCACAATAGACTTTGCACCCAAAGCATTTAGTGTTGTCTCACGCACCTGTGCATCAGGAAATTTATCCGTTCCGCACGAAATGGGGCATAACATGGGAGCGCAACATGATCGGCCCTATGCTTTTTCAGCCATTATCTATGACTATGCCTATGGCTATGTTGCTCCCGACTATTCATTCCGTACGGTCATGGCCTATTTTAATTCATGTCCGAGCTATGATTGTCCACGCATCAACTACTGGTCAAACCCGGATGTAACCTATAATGGCCAGTCAACCGGAGTATACTACAGCTATGCGAATGCGGCCGATAACCGTCGAACATTGAATAACACCGCCATTTATGCCGCAAACTGGCGTGACTCCTCCCAAGCACCACCCACTGCACCGAGTAATCTGAATGTAACGCCAGTGTCCTCAACGCAACTTATCTTGTCGTGGAATGACAATAGTAGCAACGAGAGCGGATTTGAAATTGAGCGCGCGCCAACAGGAAGCGGAAACTGGAACACAATCGCCACAATACCTGCAAACATTGAGAGCTATACTGACAATAGTCTCACCTGCAACACCAGTTATGAATATCGTGTCCGGGCATACAACTCAAGTTCCAGTTCAAGTTACAGTAACATAGCCAGCGCTACAACCGATGCATGCCTTCCTACCACATATACCATCGAAGGCTATGTGAACGATACAGCAGGAAACGGTATCGGCGGTATTACTATCGATTTCGGTGGATCACAACCATCTGTCACCACCGATAGTAGTGGATTCTATTCACAGTCCGGTTTTGACGATGGCAGCTACATAGTCAGTGTCAATGCCATCAGTTATGCCTTTAGTCCCTATGAAGATCTCATAGCAGTCAGTGGCAGTGATGTAACACACAACATCACCGGCTATAGCTTCACACCAATCAGTCCGCCTTTCAGTGATGATTTCGAGAGCGGCAGCCTTGGGAACGCCTGGGCCATTGAAACTGACTATGAAGGTCGTGTCCAGGTCAGCAGCAGTTACCCCGATACCGGGAGCTACAGCCTGCTGCTCGACGATGCTTCCGGCAACAGTGTGAAATCACACGCCGCTGCTCTGCTCGCACTGGACCTCAGCAATCAGAGTGACATTGACTTCAGCTTCACATGGCGCGAATTTAGTGATGAAGACGATCTGGATGATGGTGTGTTTATCAGCGATGACAATGGCGCCACCTGGCAGCAAGTGTTCTCGTTCAACAACGGGCCGACCACCTTCACCCAGGAAACGATAGACCTGGATGCAGCAGCCAGCACTGCCGGGATGAGCCTGACCAGCCAGTTCCTGGTCAAATTCCAGTTTTATGATGACTACTCAGTAAGCACTGACGGTTATGCCATTGATAACGTGCAGATTAGCGCCATTCCAGCACTTCCAGACACACCAACCGGGTTATCGGCCTATGCTACATCCACTTCACAGATCCATCTCGACTGGATAGATACTAGCGACAATGAGGATGGATTTACGATTGAACGTTCGCTCAGCGATACCGTTGGAAGCTGGACGCCCATTGCGACGACCGGCTCAAATGCCGAAAGTTACGATGACAGTGGCCTGACCTGTGGGACGACCTATTATTACCGCATTAGTGCTTACAATGCGGCTGGCAGTTCGCCGTTTAGTAGTGTCATGCAAACCCATACAAGTGATTGTCCTGCAACGGACTATACTATTGAAGGCTACGTGCGTGATGCTGGAGGTAATGGCATTACTGGCGTTACCGTCGATTTTGCTGGAGCGCAGCCAGTGGTCACTACCGACAGCAGCGGCTACTATTCGCAGTCCGGTTTTACTGATGGTAACTATACCGTTAGTGCCGACAGCAGTGGCTATGTATTCAGCCCCTACGAAGACAGCGTAACGGTCAGCAGCAGCAATGTGATACACGACATCACCGGCACCACTTTAACGCCTGTCGGACTGCCCTTTAGCGATGGCTTCGAAAGCGGCAGTCTGAGCAGTCCCTGGGCTATCGAAACTGACTATGAGGGCCGCGTCGAGATCAGCAGCACCTATCCCTATACGGGGAACTATAGCCTGCTGCTTGACGATGCTGCAGGGAATCTGGTCTACTCACATGCTGCGGCAATTCTGGCACTCGATTTGAGTGGACAGAGTAATGTCGATCTGAGTTTTATATGGCGTGGCTTTGATGATGAAAATGATACCGATGACGGTATTTTTATTAGCGACGATAACGGCGCAACCTGGCAGCAGGTTTTTTCATTCAACAACGGCCCCATGAGCTTTACACAGGAAACCATTGATCTGGATGCGGCCGCTAGCGCTGCCGGAAGGAGCCTGACCAGCCAGTTCCTGGTTAAATTCCAGTTCTACGATAACTATCCTGTTAGTTCTGACGGCTATGCTATTGATAGTGTTCAGGTGACCGGCGGGACTACCAGTACGGCCAATCTTAGTATGCCGACCTTCAGTGGCAACCCGGGTGAAACCATTCAGGTGCCTATTGATGCCAGCGATGTGCAAGGTTTGCTAGCCACCGACATGATGATTACCTATGATAGTGCCGTGCTTGCCGCACAGAGTGTAAGTACTGGCAGCCTGACCTCCGGTTGGATTCAGCAGGCTAATACGACCACGCCGGGGCAGGTCGTCATCAGTATGGCAGGTGCGCTGC
>CAKZQX010000844.1 GCA_937141995.1 uncultured Chloroflexaceae bacterium
CAGTTCACGAAACTTCTTCGGCTCGGTCATTTTGCTGCGTAGCAATGCCAGCTTATGCAGCACAAGGGGATGCTGGGAAACATGCACCTGGTCATTCATACTCTGTTACTCCACTATCGCCAACAATAACAGACGACGGATCACAAGCCTATTGCGATCCGCCGTCTCGTCAACCTGTCCCGCGTTAGCTTATTCATCTGCAAGCTTATAGCCTACGCCCCGTACCGTAATAATGATGTGTGGGCGTGATGGTTCAATTTCAACTTTCTCTCGGAGGCGGCGGACACATACATCGACAAGGTTCGTCTCCCCGACATAGTCATAGCCCCACACCTCCCGGAATAGCGTCTCCCGGTCAAATACCTGACCGGCATTCGCTGCCAGAAAGTAGAGCAGTTCAAACTCCATAGGTGTCAGGTTTACCTCTTCGCCGCGCACACTTACTCGATGGCGCGGTTCATCGATCTCGATCTCGCCGACGCGCACAATCGGTGGTGCCTGCCGTTGCTTATAGCCTTCAACGCGGCGCAGAATCGCCTCAACCCGCGCGATCAACTCCGTGGTTTTGAAGGGTTTTGTGATATAGTCATCGGCTCCCAGTTCAAACCCATGAATGACATCATCTGTCCCATCACGGCTGGTGAGGATAACGATAGGAACGTCACTTTGCTCGCGGATACGCTCACATGCCTCGAAGCCATCCACATAGGGCATCATCACATCGAGGATGATAACGTCGAATGCCGGTTGCTGCTCCTCAAATGCCTGGAGTGCTTCTACCCCGTTATTGACCGCCACAATTTCGTAGCGCGGATCTTTTTTGAGCGTAACCTGGATCAGGTTAGCAATCGAGGGATCGTCGTCGGCGATCAAGATACGACGTGGTGCCGCCGTCTCTTCTGTCGTACGATCAGATGTGCGTTTGAATAGACGCATAAGTTTCTCATGATGTAGCAACCGCTGCAAGTATACCGCTTACTGCTGCTTCGCGTTACACCGCCTCATCGAGACGGCGACGGTAATCAGAGCGCTCAGTGCGGGGGACCAGGATCGGATGTCCCCGTCTACTCACAACTTCTGCGTTAATGATACAACGTCCAATATGTTCTTGCGAGGGCACTTCGTACATCACATCCAGCAATACTTCTTCAACCGTGGTGCGTAGCGCGCGCGCACCGGTACGGGTCGCCATTGCTCGCTCCACAATTGCTTCCAGGCCATCCGGGGTTACTTCCAGTTCGACCTGGTCGAGGGACAGCATCTTCTGATACTGCTTGAGCACCGCGTTGCGCGGTTCGGTCAGGATACGCAGCATCGCGGCCTTGTCGAGCGGCTCGAGAGCGGCAATCACCGGCAGACGACCGATAAACTCCGGAATAAAGCCATATTGCAGCAGATCATCGGCTGTCACCTGCGTCAGCAAGTGAGCTTTCGCATGCGGGTCTTCGGCGTGCTCTTCATAGTGAAACCCCAGCGTTCGCTTCTGATCGACGCGCTTCCTGATAACCGCATCAATGCCTTCAAACGCGCCACCACAGATAAAAAGCACATGCGTCGTGTCAAACGGAATATACTCCTGCTGCGGATGTTTGCGGCCTGGAAGCGGGGGGACATGCGCAACGCCGCCTTCCAAGATCTTGAGGAGCGCCTGCTGAACCCCTTCACCGGACACATCACGCGTAATCGAGGGATTATCCGCCTTGCGCGAAATCTTATCAATTTCGTCAATATAGATAATCCCGTGCTGGGCGCGCTCGATATCGCCATCAGCCGACTGTATCAGGCGCAAGAGAATATTCTCGACATCCTCACCGACATACCCGGCCTCAGTCAGGGCGGTGGCATCCGCAATGGCGAAGGGCACATCAAGGATGCGAGCCAGCGTCTGCGCCAACAGTGTCTTCCCACTGCCGGTTGGCCCCAGCATGAGAATGTTGCTCTTGCTCAATTCGACATCATCAACCTGCGCACTGGCACGGATGCGCTTGTAATGGTTGTAAACCGCCACAGAGAGAACAATTTTGGCCCGTTCTTGACCAACAACATACTGGTCAAGTTTTTCCCGCAGACGGCGGGGGACGGGCAGTCGGGCCGGTCCTGTGGGTGTTTTGCGGCGCGGCGTTGCCATTTGTTGCTCGGCTTCTTCGGCGATAATAGCGCTGCACAGTGCCACACACTCATCACAGATAAAGACCGTACCAGGGCCGGCGATCAGGCGTTGAACTTCATCCTGCCCTCGACCACAGAAGGAACAGATATAGGCTCCACGACCGCCACCGCTGCGGGAACGGGTCATCTTGCTCTCCCTACCAGCAAAGTTGAGTGGTACAGCCTCGAGAGTCAGCCACACACTTTGCTATCTAACGCTTATCCAGTGATCAATCTCCCTACCGTGTTTCCGCCGTATTTAGTTCACCGCTGCCCAGAACCTCATCGATGATGCCGTATTCTTTGGCTTCCTCGGGCGTCATAAACAGGTCACGGTCGAAGTCCCGGGCAATCCGGTCAATTGGTTGCCCGGTGTCCTGGGCCAGCAGTTCGCGTACCATCTGCTGAACACGGAGCAACTCCCGCGCCATAATTTCCACATCCGGCGCATACCCTCGTGCGCCACCCCCGGCGGGGTGCATATGCACCGTGGCATGCGGCAGGCTGTAGCGTTTACCCCTGGCACCACCGGCCAGCAGCGGCGTTGCCATACTGCCCGCCATGCCCACACAGAAGGTTGCCACGTCCGGGCGAATAGCACGCATTGTATCGTAGATCGCCAGTCCGGCCGTTACCGAACCGCCGGGACTGTTGATATACAGCGAAACATCTCGTTCCGGGTCATCATGCTCCAGGAAAAGAAGTTGGGCGACAATCAGATTGGCAATCTGATCATCAATCGGCGTACCGAGCAGAATAATGCGCTCTTTCAACAGGCGCGAAAAGATATCAAATGCTCGTTCACCTCGGTTCGTACTCTCAACCACCATCGGAATAAGTGATTCCGGGCGCGACGTCCGCCAATCAATAGTATGAGAAGTGGTCCACTCCATAGTATCTATTCTCCGGAAGCGCGGAACAGCGTTATCCACTTGAATACGAGGATAGGAGTAGTATACGCTAATGGCTGCCGCACTTCAACTAATACTCATTCACACATCGTACCTGATTACGTTATCAAAATGATGAAGAGCCCTCCCGTTTGGGCTCAGAAAGCCGTCATATTACACGGAATGCACCGGGTGTTGAAACCAGTTTCCTAAATCGCCCCATACTCCTGTGGCTTCGTTGCTTCAGCCGCGTCCGGTGTCGCCTGTTCATCCTCTGCACGCGCTGCTGTGTTCTCCTCAGCCACAGGTGCAGCTTCTTCCGCCGTTGTTTCTTCATTCTCAGGCGCAGGTAGTGGCGGCGCTTCTCCCTGCGCGATCTCTATCAGGCGCTCCCGCAGTTTACGGTCCAGCACGGCATTTGCAACCGTGCTCCGCAGTTGGGTCGCCAGCACCCTGCCTGCGTTTTCCCGCTCTTCCTCAGCATAGTCCTGAACAATCTGCTGGATTTCGCTTTCGATTTCCTCATTGGTGATATCAAACTGTTCAGTCCGAACAATCTGCTGGAGTGCCAGGCGTACCTTGAGTTGTTGTTCCGCCTGCGGTAGCAGTTCATCGGTTGCTTCGTCGTGGGTCTGCCCCCGATATTGCAGCATCTGATCCAGGGTAATGCCATACTGCGCAAACTGGCGTTCCTGTTCGTGCAGCATCTCGTGTGCCGTTTCGCGGATCATCACATCAGGAATGTCGTAGCTGGTCTGTTCCGTAAGCTGTTCAAGAAAGCCATCAACCAGTTGCCGCTCGGCCATCTGCCGCGACGATGTTTCCATATCTGTGCGGGTCTTCCGACGCAGATCTTCGACGGTACCGTCGAATTCTTCCAGCGCGGGTACTTCCTCCCAATCGGACAACAGTCGCTCTTGAATACCGAGCACCTTGACATTGAAGACCACTTCTTTGCCGCGCACCTGCTCATTTGCATGGTCTTCCGGCATATGCGCGGTGATGGTGCGTGCCTCATCGACGTTGATTCCCACCAGGTCGGCGTAAAGCTCATCAACCAGCCGATCCGGCTCCAGCACCAGGGTGGTTTCGGGTATCTCGGCATCTTCAGCCCGCTCTTCAAGCGGTTCGCCGTCAACCAGGGTTTCCAGTTGCACCGTAAGCTGATCGCCCTGCTGCGCCGGGCGGGGTTCTTCCAACTCCTTGAGTACCACATGTTTGTCGCGCAACATCTCCATTGCGCGGTCAACCATGTCATCGGTTACCGGCTCGGTTTCCAGCGGCAGGCGAAACTCACGATAGTTGGGCAGGGTAACCGTGGGCGGGATCGGCACGGTTACCCGGAAACGGAACTGCTCTGCCGGATTAACCGTCTCAAGGCTGGCTGGACCAACGGGCTCAATCTGTTCTTGCTTCAAGGCATCTTTGAACGCACGATTGATTAGATCCTCGGAGGCTTCTTCCATCAGCGCCTCACGTCCAAAATAGTTTTCAATAATAAAACGCGGAGCTTTCCCTTTGCGAAACCCAGGAACTGTATACTTCTGTGAAAGGCGTCGCGCTGCCCGATCCAGGCCCTTCTCAACCTGGTTGGGCTCAAGCTCGATATCGAGTGCCAGCAAACTCTTTGGTAGTTTCTCTGTCGTGACCTTCACCTGTCAGTTGCTCCGTTCTGCGACTCGCCGGGGAGTCGTACTTCAGCTTTCCCTCAATCCAATCCCCTGTCAGATGTTGCACCAGGAGTATCGGTTCATCTAAGAATCCGGTTACGATGATATATTGGTCAATTATAGCATGCCTGGAGAGTGGTGAAAAGTGCGGGTAAGTATCCGAGCATAGCAGGTTTCCTTCGATACCGGCGCGGCGTGCCTATCCCGCATGGTGCGCGCGGCAATGGGCTGTTTCCGGCTCCGGGTTTGAAGATTACCGTTAGCCGTGCTACAATAGCCGTTAACCTGCGCTAAGATGACAAAAAACGATCCGGCTGAATGACAACACGACATAACGTGTCCGGTCCCGGATAGTTGCGTATAGTACGTGAGTGTTAAAAACCTATGCGGGTGATCACCGGTACAGCTAAAGGACATCGGCTCAAAGCGCCCAGAGGAATGGGCACACGCCCGATGCTCGATCGGGTGAAAGAGTCGCTCTTCTCGACAATCACGAGTGAACGTTTGATCCGGGGACGCGTGCTCGATCTCTACGCCGGGACAGGCTCGTTAGGGATCGAATGCCTGTCGCGTGGAGCCGCCGAGGCTGACTTTGTTGAGCAGAGCACGCATGTGTGCCGCATTATCCGTCAGAATCTTGAGCATACCAGGTTGATTGATCGGGGGCATGTTCACTGCATGCCGGTGGTACGCTATTTGCAAGGACGGGAACGTCTGCCTGCCTATGATATAATCATTATGGATCCACCCTATGCCGACCCGCAAATTCACGAGACGATTACGGCAGTAGCTGAGTCATCGCTCGGTGGTGTAAACGGGTTGCTCATTGTTGGTCACTCACCCCGGGTGGAACTGGCTGATGCGTATGGCGATTGGGACCGACTCAAGTTCCGTCGTCTGGGTGATTCATGTTTCTCGATTTATACGCGTAACGCTTGATCCCATCTGCTGTATTTAAGGAGCACCGTGTGACAATTGCGCTCTACCCTGGGAGTTTTGATCCGGTAACGTACGGGCATCTCGATACGGCGATCCGGGCGGCCCGGTTGTTTGATACGGTCGTGATGGCCGTGTTTGACCGCCCGAAAAAGAATTTGCTGTTTTCGACAGCCGAACGGGTTGAAATGTTACGGGAGGCGACGCGGAATCTCCCGCATATTCGAGTCGAAACATATAACATGTTAACGGTTCACTATGCGCGGCAGATTGGTGCCAAAGTGATTGTGCGTGGGTTGCGGGTAGCGAGTGACTTTGAACATGAATTCCAGATGGCGCAAATTAACCAGACCCTGGAGCCCGATGTCGATGTTGTCGTCTTTATGGCGAGCCACAAGTACACATTTCTGAGTTCAAGCACCGTTCGGGAGATGGCCGGTCTGGGAGGCGATGTGAGCGAGCTTGTACCGCCCCATATCGTCGAAGCACTGAAGCGGAAATTTGGGTCCTCGGTCTAAGGTCCGGGGGCGGGACGGAAGGAGGTGATCAACCATCGAGTTAGACGACTTGATTGATGAATTGGAAGATGCGCTGGCTGAGGGCCGTCGGGTGCCGTTCAGCGGTCGTTTGATGGTTGACGAAGAACGCATTCTGGATATTATTGACCGTATGCGTGTATCTGTCCCGGAGGAATTGAAGCATGCCCGGCGCATTATTCAGGAGCGTGATCGCCTGCTGGCCGATGCCCAGGAGCGGGTCCAGCAAGTGCTGCACGAGCAGGGGCTTCTGTCCGCCGTCGAGGAAGAACGGCAACGTCTCCTTGATCATGCCGAGCAAGAGGCGGCCCAGGTGCGCGCGGGCGCTGACGAATATGCCCGTCAGGTGCTCGAAGAGCTTGATGAGCGCCTGGAGCAGTTGGTTACGAGTGTGCGTAATGGGCTTTCCGCCCTGTCGTAAGCTTGACAGGTTGTCAATCCTACGCTTATAATGCTGGCCTTGTAACCACCATGTTGATTTGGTTGCAAACTGTACATACACAATTTCCATGACTACCATTAAATTTAATGTTGCGCAGTTACTGCGCGAAGATATCGGCGCGCGGCGTGATTACGACTTCACTGAGGAGCAACTGTTGCTTGATGATACGCTGGTTTTGCGCGATATTACGGGTGCTGTTCGATTCACGCGTACGGCAACGGGCGTGTTTGTCCACGTTCGTGCGCAGGGTGTAGTCCAATTAGTCTGTGTGCGTTCACTCGAAGAGTTTGATCAATTCGTTCAGGTCGATGCCAACGAAGAAATGCATTCTGTGATCGATGTGATGACTGGTGCGCCGGTGGCAAGCCCGGCTGAAGAAGACCCGTTTTTGCTCGATGAATTGCACATGGCTGATGTGGGAGAGATTATTCGGGAGTATACATTGCTTGAACTGCCGCTGTATCCGGTGTGTGAAGCCTATCGTGACGCCCCGGTTCGCTATAGTGTCCAGTCGGAAGATATCACGGAAGAAGTGGACGAGGAGATAGATAAACGGTTGGAAGTGCTTAAGCAGTGGGCTGAGCGGCAAAATAATCAATCTAGCTAATGATGTAAAACATAAGGAGTTGTACTTAACTATGGGTGCATTACCAAAACATAAAGTTTCACGCCATCAACGGGGCAACCGTCAGCGCCATCAACGCCTGACTGCACCCACATTAGTGGTCTGTCCTCGTTGTGGAGCCTGGATGCGCGCGCATCGCGTGTGCAAGGCCTGTGGAACCTACAAAGGTCGCCAGGTTCTTCCGGCAAAGAGTGAATGATCCGGTTGATTGAGTAGTTGAGAAGTATGGTGCTGTCTGGCGAATAGAAGGGTTATTGGCAGGTTTACAGCCCTGCTTATAACCCTTCTCGCGTGAGAAGTGTTCCCAGGAGAGAGCATGGGACAGTATGCGGCGATCATTGGTTGGGGAATGGCTGTTCCTAAACGCATTGTCACCAATGAAGAACTGGCCTACATGATCGATACGTCGGATGAGTGGATTCGCACCCGGACGGGTATTGCTGAACGCCATGTGGTGGGGCCAGGCGAGTATACATCAACGCTGGCTACCGAAGCAGGTCGCCATGCGATTGACGCGGCGGGGATTGATCTCCAGGATATTGATCTGGTTATTCTGGCAACCTGCACACCTGATCGACCGTTCCCGGCAACGGCATGCCGGGTGCAGGGCAACCTGGGCATTAATCGCGCCGGCGCGTTTGATCTCAATGCTGCCTGTAGTGGGTTTGTCTACGGTGTGAATGTTGCAACCAGCATGATTCGAAGTGGCGCACATCGGACTGTGTTGCTCATCGGTGTGGACATCTTTACCCATCTGCTCAACTGGAAGGATCGCAATACCTGTGTGCTCTTTGGTGATGGCGCAGGGGCGGTGATTTTACAGGCCCATGCACAACCCCTGGGAATGCTTGCATCTGAACTTGGCTCATGGGGCGATGGAGAAAATTTAATGGCGGCCGATGCTGGTGGTACCCGGTTGCCGTTGACCCCCGAGTTAATCGATCAGGGTCGTCATCATGTGTATATGCACGGGCGGGAAATTTATAAGCATGCCGTGCGCGAAATGAGTGAGTCATCACAGCGAGTCATCGCTGCTGCCGGTTTGACTGTTGATGATATTCGCCTGGTCATTCCACATCAGGCCAATGCGCGTATCATTGAGGCAACGGCAAAACGTCTCGGTATACCATCTGAGCGGGTATTTATGAATTTGAACCGTTATGGTAATACGTCTGCTGCCTCCGTTCCTATTGCTTTGTGTGAGGCTGTTGCACAGGAACGGATACAGTATGGCGAACATATCCTGTTAACCGCATTTGGTGGAGGGTTGACCTGGGCATCAGCCGTCGTGCGTTGGGGAAGATAGTTCAACTCTATGCGTCGATCTGGTTGTGATCAACGGGTTTCCTCTAAATCTCTCAATATGGTGGTGTGTAACAAGGTGTCAGATGTGAGGAGTACAACTACTGCATGGGTTTTCCCCGGTCAAGGCTCGCAGTTTGTCGGGATGGGCCGTGAGTTGTATGCGCATAGTTCGGTGGCGCGTGAGGTGTTTGAGCAGGCAGATGCTGCCCTTGGACTGAACCTGACCCGCCTCTGTTTTGAAGGGCCCGAATCCGAGCTTACGGCTACGGAGAATGCCCAACCGGCATTATTGACGGTCAGCGTAGCGTTGATTCGAATGCTTAACACGGTTACTGATAGCGATTGTGCAATGACGCATCCGGGTGTTGTTGCCGGGCATAGTCTGGGTGAATATGCCGCCCTCGTTGCCGGTGGTGCGCTTGACTTTCTGACGGCGTTGCGATTGGTTCGACGGCGCGGAGAGTTGATGGCGGCAGCGCGCGAGGGGACAATGGCGGCCATTATGGGCCTTGACGAGGACACGCTTGATCATACCTGCCGTGAAGTGGCGGATGCCATTGCCGACAGTGCCTCAATGGATAAGGCCGTTGTTATTGCCAATTATAATGCCCCTGGTCAGTTTGTTATCAGTGGCACACCTCCAGCGGTGAAACGTGTATGTGCGCTGGCCAAGGAGCGTGGGGCGCGGCGGGCGCTTCCGCTCAAGGTGAGCGCTGCATTTCATTCGCCGATGATGTCGGATGCGGCGCGTGGTATGGCTGTGGCTATTGAAAATGCGGCCATACACGATTTATGCATTCCGCTTGTTGGGAATGTGTCGGCTGAGATGCTGCTCTACGCCGGCGATATCCGCCATGAACTGGTTGCTCAAATTGTTGAACCGGTTCGCTGGATCGCTTCAGTTGAGCAGATGGCAGCGCAGGGTTTTACAACGTTCGTCGAAGTTGGTCCTGGGAGTGTCTTGACGGGATTGATCAAGCGTATTTTGCCGGATGTGCAAACACTGAATATCAGCAAGGTTGAGGATGTGTACGCCTTTGTGCAGGGGTGAGCGCCAGGGGGATGTGTTTGTCCCGGCGTGGGTATCGCAGTGTGTGAAAGCGAAGCGAAAACGCCCCAAGAGAATGAGTATCGCAACATTTTTAAGCCATTACAGCCTACTCTAGCCTCTGCAGTATCCTGATTTGCGGCTCTGCTAACAGACCTTCAATATTACGTCAGCTTTTGTATCATCAAACGGGTTTGATATCAGTGTTAACTCCAAATACTCAGTTCGTGCCAGTTCCGACATTCGTCTTCTGTCTGAATACCAGGTTTAGTGCCTGGAATTGAATGTGCCGTCCAGTTGCGAATGTGCCGTCCATACCCCAGGTTTGCTGTCTGGGATTACGTTTACCGTGTCGTGGATTTACCGTTCTCACCAGGTTTTTTAGAACCTGGATCTGAAATTGTCGTCCAGTTGCGAATTTGCATGCCAACATACAAAGTTGAAGTCTGCGCCGGCTTTTGCATTCAGGCTGCGCTTCTTGCCGTGGCTCTATGTAAATTCCCACGGCTTGAGCTTTGCTGCAGATAATAACCCCTTCACGCTCCCACGCATCCAGTCTCTCCTTCAGCGATCTGGCGCATGATTGCTGGTTTCCCTGCACCGATACTCATATCGGTCATTTCTTCCAACGTGCGGATGTCCCCAGAAAGTGTGTCACTTTCTTGTGTTCTGTCCTATGCGGGGTACACCGTTTGCGCTTGGGATTATCAGACTATTTTGGCTGTTAATGTGCTTGCCTGCTCGATCATTCTCTTGAGGCTATGGGGATATCTTAGCACTTCGTTTTCGGGAAATCAATATGTTTATCGTTATTTAACGATAATACAGGCAAATCGCACGCTCATAAAAATAGTACCGCGGTCTATCGGGGCATCTCTTGCTGTCTGCCGGATGCCGGCTAATGCAATGGGGTGTCGTATGCAGTCAGGAGGTTTCATCACGGTACTAACGGATTGCGGTCGGGGGTAGGCTTGTATTGGACGAGGCGGCGATACGTTCAGCAACAGCTTTACCGGAGAGCAGGACAAGCGGGATTCCTCCACCAGGATGGGTTCCTCCACCTACAAAGTAGAGTTGTTCAATGCCGCGTGCGCGTAGCGGCGGTCGCATAAATGCGGCAAAGGGATTATTTGATGCCAGACCATAAATTGCACCGCCGGCAGCATTGTAGCGCGCCTGCAAATCTGCCGGCGTTATCATTTCTTCATAGACAATATGCTGCCGTAAATTATGCAACCCCATTCGCTCAAGTTTGCATAGAACCGTCTCACGGTAGGCATTGGCCTCGCGTTCCCAACATACTCGGTCATTAAGTGCAGGCGCATTGACCAGCACAAAGAGATTCATATGGCCTGACGGCGCATGTTGTGGGTCGCTTACACAGGTTGCACACACATAGACCGTGGGATCAACGGCGGGAACACCTTTTTGAAATATCGCGGCGAACTCGCGCTCGTAATCCTGGCTGAAGAAGATAGTGTGATGGGACAGTTGTTCATAACGATGGTTTACACCGAGCATTAGAATAAAACCACTGCATGAAGGTTCAAGCCGGCGGAGGCGTGCGGCGGTTCGTTCTTGTCCCGACAGAAGAGTATCATACGCATAGCGCGGATCAGCATTGACCACGACTGTATCTGCTGTGAAGGAACGTCCGTCACTGGTACGAATGCCGTATGCGCGTCCGCGCTCCACGAGCACGTTACTGACCTCCGTGCCGGTGTGGATATCAATCGCCAGTTCATCCGTCAGACGCAGCAGCGCGCGCGCCAGTTCATACATCCCGCCGCGTATATACCATCCGCCCTCGGCAAATTCAATATATGCAATAACGTTGAAGGTTGCCGGTGAGAGGTAGGGCGATGAGCCGTTGTAGGTGGCATAGCGGTTAAACACCTGCTGCAGATAGGGATTTTGGAAAAAGCTGCGAACCGCCGTATCGATATTGCGGAATGCATCAATATGCATGCCATGACGGAGTAGTTCTGGGGTTAACAGATCACGAATACCATCGAAGGGATGGAGCAAAAAAGCATCGGCGACGATATTGTAGATATGTGCTGAGTGTGCCAGAAAACGAAAGAGTCCTTCGACATCGGTAGGGTTGAGGCGGGCTACTTCCTGGACCAGTTGTGGCAGCCGTTGCCACGCATTGAACTGCGTGCCGTCGGGCCACCAGTAGCGGCATGTTGGCTCGATTTGAACGAGATCCAGGTAGGCATGCATGTCACGCCCGGCGGCAGTGAACAGATCCGCAAGGATCCACGGCATCGTAAAGAGAGATGGGCCGGTGTCAAAGGTATACCCATCTGCCTGCATGAGATTCAACTTGCCCCCGACGCGTTCATTCTTCTCGAATACCACTACCCGGCGTCCTTGCCGTGCCAGGCGTATGGCTGTTGCAAGACCTCCCAGACCTGCGCCGACAACAATGACCGTTGGTTGTGCAGAAGCGTGTATATCAGATTGAGCAGTCACATGTGAACCGTCTAACTAAATTAACACGAGTTACGCGGTTGCTCACCCAAAAGGAAATTTCGCCTCCGGCAGGACGGAACCGACCTTTCTTTTCCCCGAACATGTGGCTCCTTGAGCCACATGTTCGGGGAAAAGAAAAAAGAAGTACCATGCTGCCGCAGGCGAATCTGACTTCCATCTTGCCAAACGTGCAGTTTGAAGGCCCACCGCGTAACTCGTGTAATTAACACGAGTTACGCGGTGCGGTCTGTTCCGCCAAACCGCCGGACCCGAACGCCCGCTTTGCCGGCGGCAGCGAGGCGTATCGGGCCGTTCATCACGGTAACTACCGGTTGGGAAACGGCCACGTAACGTGTGGAATTGATTGGTAAAATTAAAGAAAAAAAGAACTACGATACTGTGACTCTGCGTTTGCCGCTACCCCGGCCTGTGTAAGGATGATTGCAAGATGATCGTGGGAGCATGTATCGGTAGGACACATACGTTAATTGCTGAAGTGGTAAATCAACATGCCATTTTCACCGACCTCAACGGAGATCAGGCCACTACGAGCCTGCGTTTCCAGGTAGATTTGCGCCTCAGCCAGGGAGAGATCGGTGAGCATAGCAACTTCTGCTGTGGTAATACGATAGTCACGCGATATAACTGCCTGGAGGATTTTTGCTTCAATCGCTTCCTGTCGCCGGCGTCGGTGCGATTTGAGCCCGATGTACATGAGCGCACCACCTGATACGACGAACGGCAATCCCAGGAATATCGTACACATTGCCGTAGACAGCGTCATCTCCGTGTCGGGACTGCTGGTGTCGATGACAAAAACTATTCCCAGCAAGATAGAACATATACCCAGCAGCAGCAATACCATGCCGCCGGCGAGACCAAGCATAAGCGTTTGGGAGCGATGCATTGCCACAACTCCGACGTAGTAAGTTAAAATCGGTGTGATGATTAATATACCAGGGATTGTAGAAAGGAGCAACCCGGAGAAGCAAATGTTCAGGCAAAAGGCAAGGGACCGGCACATTGCCGGCCCCATCGAACAGCGTTGCGCGAACGTGTTACCACTTCTTTCCTCCAGGCACCTGCGCGCCAAAGATGCTCGGTGGTAGTTTGAACCCGTGGGCCTCCAGGCGAGGCGTGAAGCGCGGACGCACGCCGGTTGGTTTCAGGTTAGCCATAATCTTACCCTCTGCCGTCTTGCCTTTAATGTCCAGCGCAAAGATATCCTGGAGGACGACGACATCGCCTTCCATCCCCTGTACTTCGGTTATATATGATACCTTACGCTGACCGTCGTCCAGGCGGGTCTGCTGGACAATCAGATCGACAGCGGCGGCAATCTGTTCACGAATAACGCGAACCGGTAAATCCATACCCGCCATCATCGCCATTGTTTCCATACGGGCAATGGCGTCACGGGGCGTATTCGCGTGAAGTGTTGTCAGTGAGCCGTCGTGACCGGTATTCATTGCCTGGAGCATATCCAGGGTCTCGCCACCACGACACTCACCAATCACGACGCGCTCAGGTCGCATACGGAGTGAGTTGATGACCAGGTCGCGGATCGCAACCCGGCCTGATCCATCGACTTCTGCGGGTTTAGCCTCCAGGCGGACAACATGGTCCTGGGCAAGCTGAAGTTCAGCACTATCCTCGATAGTAACAATACGCTCGTCCGAAGGAATAAAGTTCGAGAGCACATTGAGCAGAGTCGTCTTACCAGAGCCGGTACCACCCGAAACAACAACATTCAAGCGGCTGACTACACATGCCTCCAGGAACTCACCCATCTCCGAGGTGAGCGAACCAAACTTGATCAGGTCGCTGATCTGGAGTTTGTTTTTGCTAAACTTACGAATAGTGATCGTTGAGCCGTCGATGGCGCAGGGCGGGATAATCGCATTAACACGGCTACCGTCAGGCAAACGCGCATCCACCATCGGCCATTTGCGGTCCACACGTCGCCCGAGGGGACGAATAATGCGGTCAATCACTTTGAGCACATGCTCATCGTTGGCAAAGCTAACGGCGGATAGTTTCAGTTTGCCCTTTTGTTCAATATAAACCTTGTTCGGGCCATTAACCATAACCTCGCTAACGCTATCGTCGTTGAGCAGTTGCTGAATGGGACCAAAGCCCAGCAGTTCATCACATACCATTGTAAAGAGATACTTCACCTTATCATCCGGTAGATTGGCATTGGCCTGCCGATAAATTGCAGCAAAGCGCTCCTGGAGCAGGCGCTCGGTTTCGGGTGTCTGCTTGAGCACCGTTTGTGAGCCAAGCGAAGCCTGGATGCGGTCTACCACCCAGAGCGAGAGGTCAAGCATGCGCTTCATTTCATCTTGGCTGGTTGAGGCAGCCATATCGGATGAGTCAGCCGCCGGCGCGTCTACCCGACTGCTCAGGCTGGGTTTGGCGGCAGCCGGGGGATCATTAGCTGCGACTGGTGGCGATGGTTTATCAGCCTGGGGCGAGCTGCGCTGCTCGCTCGGTGGCGGGATGGTAGCGGCGGGTGTCGGTTCTGGCGCTGAAGGAATGCTATTGGCACCGGGTTGTGGTGGACCACCGAGACGTTTTAACAGCGACATCGTGTTCTCCTGTGAATTGAAGTTAAGAAAGCTGTACGAAGTAAGCCTCGCAGGCTCGATCAATCAGCTCCCTGGTCATTGCGGGATCAGCGCTACGGTATTTTGCCTCATCCAGAATTTGATCACAGAGGTCACGCGGATGACAGGCGCGTAGATCTCTGCCCGATTTCATATAGTGTTCTTGAATGAGATAACGTAGACCATCATCACTGTACGGGATCTTTTTGGCCTTACAGACAAGCTTGAAGATATCACGAAACTCATTCGGTGACGGGTTCGGAACTTCAATTTTATGCCGAATACGTCGGAGGAATGCATCGTCTACCAGATCTTTGGGCGAGAGGTTGGTTGAGAAGACGATGAGCACATCGAAAGGCACCGCAATCTTTTTTCCGGTCTGGAGGGCCAGATAGTCCACCTTTTTCTCTAACGGCACGATCCAGCGATTCAGCAGATCTTGTGGCCGGCACTTCTGGCGACCAAAGTCGTCAATTAGGAAGAGCCCACCATTGGCCTTGAGTTGAAATGGTGCTTCATACACCCGGGAGATGGGGTCGAAAATAAGCTCAAGTTGTTCCAGAATAAGTTCACCACCAACGACCACCTGCGGCCGTTTGCAGACCACCCAGCGCGCATCCGGGAACCCGTCTGCGGGTTGGTCTTCGCCATACTGTCCCATGGTTTCCATAGGTGTGACATTGGGTTTGGCGATAATTTTGTGGTTCAGCGGATCATAGAGCTTGATAACCTGTCCATCTATTTCCAGGGTATAGGGAAGGATCACATAGCCGCCCAGCATTGTGGCAATCCCATCGGCGATGGTGGTTTTTCCATTGCCCGGTGGCCCGTAGAGAAATAGTGACCGGGCCGAGTTTGCCGCCGGACCTACCCGGTCCAGCATACGGTCGCTAACAACCAGGTGGCTAAAGGCCTCGCGGATGGTAGTCCGGTCAATGATCATATCGCC
>CAKZQX010000845.1 GCA_937141995.1 uncultured Chloroflexaceae bacterium
CCCGCCAGGAGACGCTGCTGCCCGCACTGCCGGGTTGCACGGTCGGGAGCCACTCGTATGCGGGGGTCAGCACCGCCGAGTCCAGGATGATCGGGACATCGTCCAGGTGATGATCCACGGCCACCATCAGCCGGGTGCGATCAACCCCCAGGACACGTTGCCGATACACTGTCCGCACTGCATGCCAGGGGATGTGCAGGGGCGGATGTCCCGGCCGAAACAGCATGAACGGCACTACCGACAGACCCTCGGGCTGTACGGCGAGCCGCACGCCGCCGAAATGGAGACCACCGACCGTGGCACTGGTCAGGACCGTCCCCGCCGGCACCGGGGTTCCGGGCTGGCGGTACTGGCGGGCCAGGTCCGCCCAGCCATCGACCTGCCCCAGGAGCCAGAGCACGGGATACCAGGCCAGCAGCCCCACGAGCAATGTGGTCAGCAATGGAACAAGCATGGTCGCACCCTCCAGTCGGTTCCCTGCCACCGGCGTGCGCCGCGGGCGGGAATCAGCGGTACTCCGGCGGCGGCACCGTCGCCAGGAGGCGGGCGAGTGCCGGCGGAAGCTGATCCACCGGCACCCGTACAAACTGAGTATCAATCGAGGCCCAGCTACAGCGGAGATTGACGCTATAGCGGGGCGTGCCCGGTTGCAGGTTCCGAAACGGGGGCGGCGATTGGCACCACGCCTCCCGCAACGCATTGACTGCCTCCCAGTCTGCGGGTGGCAGGCGAGTCTCGCGACGATTGGTATAGGGGATACCCCGTGATGCCATCCCATCATCCGTGACCATCAGAAATTCGCGCGGCGATCGATCGTGCGGGGTATAGAGTTCCACAATTCTGCCGCCGCGTATATCTTCGGTGATGACATCCTCCTCCAGTTGCTCGACCGACGTTACTTTGGGGGCGCGAACGAACGCATAGAAGAACCCGAAGATTAGCCCCACCCCGATAAGGAAGACGAGGGCACTCAGCCCCCAGACCACCACCAGGTTGACCGGAATATAGCGGTTCGGACGCATTGGTTCACCCCTGCATATCGTTGGAAGTGGGAGCGCAGCATACTGCACCCGTACCCATTGTCGCCTTAGATCTCGGATAGCGTTTCTACCTCCACAATTTTACCATACCCGGCTATTTATGATGGGTCATGCGCCAGGAGTGTTTTACACAGCAGCAATAGAGCGTCAGGATTGCACATTGGAATGCCACCTACTCTCTGGTCTTGCGCATGTGCTCAATTGCTATCTGGAGTCTGTGAGTTGCTTGCTCAACCGTCCCGGCAAATGTTTCGATATATGCATTGGGCCAGGGAGCTTTGGTCGGCGGCAGCGGGTAGGTAATGACATAGCTTGACGACGTTGCTGCCACGGTAACGCCCGGTCCCGGATAATCGGCGTCCGTAAAGATAAGACTCACGTCCGATGTATAGACCCAGATATCTCCCGCAATGGAGGTGTCTTTCAGGTATTGAATGAGTTGGAGCATCGCCTGGGACCGTTCTCGTAACCAACCATAGTGGTGTTGTCCCAGGTGTGAGTAGTAGTCCTCAAGCGTCTCGGGTTGTTGGTGCGAGATGCGACGCAGTTGCATGCGCGATACACTGCCAGGTGGCGTCGCAGGCCCGGCGTGCCCTGCGGCTTTCTGGTTCGTAGCGATTCCCCGTGCCAAGGCAATCTGAATAATCTGGCTGGCCTCAGCGACATCGGCGGTCTGTCCAACCAGAGTTGCGTCAGACCAGGGGGTTTCCACATCCGGGATCGTACAACGAATAGTGTAGGTTCCACCCGCGACTTCAATGTACACCTTACTTGTTTTATAGTTATCTGATGCGTCAAGGACCAGCGTCGTATGCGCTGTGTGCGCCCACTGCTCTGGACCAGGGACATGCTGCTCCAGGTGATGTAGCAGGCGTACCATCGTTTGTCCAATGCCGGGCCAGGGTTCAGGGTCCATACTCAATTGTGTATAAAATTCCTCAAGTGTTTCGGATGGCTGATCTGATATGCGGCGTAGTTTCATCATACCCTCCTCTCCTCAATCCCTATTTCCCCAAAATATCAACCATCTCCAGCGCACCGAGTGCCTCAAATGGTCAAGGTATCCCTTTTGTATCCCTCATTGTATCCCAGTATCCCTTGAGATGGAACGGGGGGCGATGCTAGGATGGGGGGCACGCTACCCGATACGATATATTGCTCGCCTATCATTCCAGCCGTGCCCGCCGTGCTGCGGTGCCGGCTGCCCGGTTCTGGGCTAAAAGCAGGCAGCGCCTGAACCGCCATTCTCAGGCATCTGATGTATTGGCTGGCTCGTTGTAGGCGAATAACGGTTCTGCATGCGCGGCTGTCATCACCCGATTGTACAGACAGATAGTAATGTGAAGAGGAACCCCCAATGATCTCCAGGAAACTCGCTCTGCCGATCCTCCTGCTGGCGCTCACTGCGGCCAGCATGGTTGCGTTCACTGACCGTATGCCATTGCCGGATGGGTCTATCGCACAGGCCCAGGACAGCAACGCTCCGCCCGCTACCTATGGCATCTTCTATGAATACGAGGTGTTGCACCAGCTTGAAGCAGATGGAACGGACACACTCGAATATGTCTCGATCAATGATCAGGGCAAGGTCGCATTCAGCCATCATCGGCGGCAGGAGGCCGACGTGCTTTTGACGACTGACGGCACTGCTGAGGCGGTCGAGATTGATACGTCTTTCCCGCTGGGCAGCTTCGCTGGCCTCCAGATCAACAACCTGGATGAGATCGTCGCCGTCGATAACGACAAACGGCTTGGCGGCACTGATTTCTGGCGCGTGCTGCGCTTCAACCTGGGGGGCGTCGGGCGCGAGATCATCGCCACGAGCGCGGCTGACC
>CAKZQX010000846.1 GCA_937141995.1 uncultured Chloroflexaceae bacterium
AAGTATGTTGTCCCCACGATGATCGAGCGGCGAATGGGCGGGCGTATTGTGATGACCTCTTCGGTGGCCGGGTTGCGCGGGATGCCGGGTCTGGGGCACTACTGCGCGGCCAAGTGGGGGGTAGTCGGTCTGGCGAAGTCGCTGGCGCTGGAGGTGGCCCAGTTTGGGATTACCGTCAACACACTCCACCCGACCGGTGTCAATACTGCGCTGATTGACGGCATGGCTACGGCGGCCGGTATTTCCCGGGAGGAACTGGTTGAGCATCTCTATGCCAATAATCTGCTCCCGGTGCGCCTGGTTGAGCCGCAGGAGATTGCCAATGCCGCCCTCTGGCTGGTTTCCGATGAGGCCAGCCATATCACGGGTCAGGAGTTGAAGGTTGATGCCGGGATGCTGTTGAAGTAGCCGGTACGGGTTTGGACCGCGAAAGCCGCGAAATGAGCGAAGCACGCGAAACTGCCCGTGCTGATATATGCATCACGCGATCCTGCGTCTGGTCCTACATAGCTCCTCCGGCAGGGCGGAAGATTCCGAAATCTTTTGCACACAACATTCAGGTTATAGATTTTTTGTGCAAAAGAAATACCATGCTGCCGCAGGCGAATCGAGCTTCGATCTCATGAAATGTCCGGTTTGCATGGCAACCGCGTAAGGTGTGTCATTTGCACAAGGTAAAAAGTATGAATCTCGATGCCCACTACGTGCTCTCGCGTGATGCGACGGTACGGCCCGAACGTTTTGGCGGGCTGGTCTATCGCTATGACAATCGCCGTCTCTATTTTCTCTACTCGCGCGATCTGGTCGATTTTGTATGCAGTATTGACGGCGCATGTCCGCTGGGAACGATGCTGGACGCATTTTTGGCGACGCGCGCGCTGCCCGCCAATGCCCACGATGTGTTTGTCAATGCGCTGATGCAATTGGAACAGTTGAAGGTGCTAGAGGAGGCCCACAATGCCGAAGTATATCATCGAGCGTGAAATTCCGGGAGCCGGCAATCTCTCCCGTCAGGAGTTGCAGTCGATTTCTCAGACATCCTGTAATGTGCTGACCGAGTTGGGACCGCAGATCCAGTGGATCGAAAGCTACGTTACGGGCGATAAGATCTACTGCGTCTATATCGCTCCCGATGAAGCGAGCGTGCGCAACCATGCGCAGCGGGGTGGCTTCCCGGCAAATTCCGTTGCGCGGGTGGCAACCGTGATTGATCCAACCACTGCCGAAGCATGAGTCGGCGGGGTATTGGCATTATCGGCACGAACTGGGGTGTGCAGGTGCAACTCCCGGCCTTTCGCGCGGCCGGGTTGGATGTGGTGGCAATTGCAGGTCGCCAGGAAAAGAAGACTCGGCGGATTGCCGATCAACTGGATGTTCCCTTTGCTACCAGCGACTGGCAGGCGCTGATTGCCCGGGATGATGTGGACCTGGTGAGCATTGTCACCCCGCCTGGACTACACTGCGCCATGTGCCTGGCAGCATTGACGGCGGGCAAGCATGTGTTGTGCGAGAAGCCGATGGCGCTGCAACTCTCCGAGTCGCGGCATATGCTGGAGATAGCCCGTTCCTGCCCGGAGCAGTTTACCCTGATTGATCACGAACTGCGGTTCTTGCCGGCACTACGTGCGGCGCGGCAACTGGTTGCCTCGGGCGGAATTGGTCAGTTCCGGCGGGCCGAAGTACGCGCAATTGCCAGTGTGCGCGCTAACCTGCGCCATCCCTGGAACTGGTGGAGCGATGCCGCGCAGGGGGGCGGTGTGCTGGGCACCATCGGTACGCACCAGACCGACATCCTGCGTTATATGCTGGGTGATGAAATCACCTCAGCGCAGGGCTTTCTCACCACGTTTATTACTGAGCGACCGCAGGACAAATCCGGCCAACTTACCTCGACCAACGTACGTTCTGTGACCGCCGATGATTTCGCCACGTTTCATCTGCGCTTTGCGCGGGGCGGAGTGGCGGTGGTCATTGCCAGCATGGTTGCGCGCATGGAAGAGCCGCAGAGCATCACCCTGCATGGTGATGAGGGCACGCTGGTGTTTCTTGATGGGCAGTTGCTGCACGCCCGGTATGATGAAGATCTGCGAGATATTACGCCGGCGCATACGATTACATTCCCGGATGCGCTGGCGGGGATCAGCCATAGCAGCTTTGCCTGTTTTGCGGAGGCAACCGTTTACATGGGGCATGCTCTGCGCGCCGGGCTAGAGGGCGACCCGGCAGCGCTTGCACCCGCAGCAACCTTCGCGGATGGCCTGCGTATCCAGCAGGTGATTGAAGCGATCCGCCACTCGAGCGCTCACTCGGGCGACTGGGTTGAGCTTGAGCCCCCCGTAGTCACGTTTGCGGATGAACCGACCAGCGCAGATAGTGCGCCGATGCGTTAAGACGGATAAGCCTGTGGTGGCATGCCTTCACTGCCGGCATTCCCGGCCGGTGCGCCGCACCCAAACGCATGCACCGGCCTGTTACGCATTCTCCCCATGTGTTATACTGCACATAACGCCACGAACAGATGTCCAGTGTAGTATCAGGGGAATAAAACAATGGCGGAAACCGATCACCCGCTCAAGCGACTGATGACACTGGCAGCAATCGACTTCGCTACCTGGCTACTCGGTCAGTCGGTGCGAAGCGTGACCACCCGGCAGGGCGAGTTGACCGCCATACCCGACCCGATTGACACTGATCAGGTGCTCTTTGTGACTCTGGCGGACGGGCGCGAGGTTATCCTGCATATCGAGTTTCAGGGGCCGGGAAGCGATAAACCAATGTCGCTACGCCTGTTGGAGTATGGCACCCGTCTGGCGCTGATGTATCGGGATATCCCGATGCGCAGCGTAGTGCTGTATCTCGGTGGCGCGGGTGCGCGTGACACCGGCGAGCATGCACTGTATGACCCGGACGGACAGGTGCGGATGTCCTGGCGGTATGATGTGATCCGCCTCTGGCAACTGGAGGCCGAGGCGCTGCTGGCGCTCAACCGCCCCGCACTGCTGGCGCTGATTGGGCAGACGCGCATCCGGCAGCCGGAGCAGACGATTCCCCAGGCGATTGCGCAGGTGGTGCAGGGCACCAGCGGCGAACAGCGCGAAAATCTACTGGCGGAGTTGCTCCTGTTATGTACCGATAAGGAGATCGCAGCGATGGCGGAACAGATTATCACTCGGGACTACGGCTTGCCCGAAACCCCAATGATGCGCAAACTGCGCGAGCAGGGCCGGGAAGAAGGTCGGGAAGAAGGTCGGGAAGAAGGTCGGGAAGAAGGTCGGGCGGAGGGACGCGAAGAGGGACAGCTTGAACTAGTGCTACGGCTGCTGGCCTGGCGCTGTGGTCCGCTGGATGCCGTCACGACGGCCCGGGTGCAGCAGCTTGATGCGGTTCGTTTACTCGAATTGGCGGAAGCACTGCTGAACTTTCATAGTATGACCGACCTGGAGCAGTGGCTGACCATCCACGCGCCGCCTGAGGCGTGACCGGGAGTGGCGG
>CAKZQX010000847.1 GCA_937141995.1 uncultured Chloroflexaceae bacterium
CCTCATCCGTCACCATCTCCAGCGTCAATTCATCATGGTTGCGCAGGAAAAGCGCCCACTGGCAGGTCTCCGGGA
Source organism: uncultured Chloroflexaceae bacterium (assembly GCA_937141995.1). Classification (GTDB taxonomy): domain Bacteria; phylum Chloroflexota; class Chloroflexia; order Chloroflexales; family Chloroflexaceae; genus CAKZQX01. The sequence continues at coordinate 76 of CAKZQX010000847.1, forward strand.
TATCGGGCGTCTGCCGCAGGATATCAATAATTGGGAAGCGGTCCTCCATGTAGACCGACATAAATAGCCGGGGCATCACCGGGAAATGAAAGGCCATATGGCATTCGTCGCCGTCACCCAGATAGGCAACCGCATCCTCCGGCCACTGGTTGGCCTCGGCCAGGAACATACGATTCTCGAAGCGCTCATCAACATGGCGACGCAACTCCTTGAGATACTCGTTTGTGTCCGGCAGGTTTTCGCAGTTGGTGCCCTCCCGTTCATACAGATAGGGAATAGCGTCCAACCGCAGTCCATCAATGCCCATGCGCAGCCAGAAATCCATGCTACGGAAGATCGCCCGACGCACCTGGGGATTTTCAAAGTTAAGATCGGGCTGATGCGCATAGAAGCGATGCCAGTAGTAAGCCCCGGCCACATGATCCCATGACCAGTTGGAGTGTTCAAAGTCCTTGAAGATAATGCGCGCATCCCGGTACTTATCAGTCGAATCACTCCAGACATAAAAATCACGCGCCGTCGTTCCGGGTTTAGCCTCGCGTGCTCGCTGGAACCAGGGATGCTGATCCGAGGTGTGGTTACAGACCAACTCGGTAATCACGCGCAACCCGCGCTTGTGCGCCTCGCGCACAAACGACCGCACATCCTGCAATGTGCCGTAGGTCGAATGCACATCGGTATAGTCGGCGATATCGTAGCCGTCATCGCGCAGGGGCGAGGGATAGAAGGGCAGCAGCCAGATCGCCGTCACGCCCAGGTCTTGGAGGTAATCCAGTTTTTCGGTCAACCCCCGGAAATCACCAATGCCATTGCCGTCGCTATCGTAGAAGGCTCGTACATGCACTTCATAGATGATCGCATCTTTATACCAGAGTGGATTGTTGTCGAGCGGAAGATTCTCAGCCTCTTTTTTTGTTCTGGTCGTCGCCATAGTCAAATAATACCCTCATACCGAATATTCAGAATACACAGTAAAGATATGCAGTTGATATCAGATCAGGAATAGTAAGGTGCCGATCAGGTACCCATGTGTATACCATGACCGGCATCTCTTTGCGTTGCACACACTACATCACCCCATTGCGGAACAGAGTTCCGCGCCGGAACTAGACCTGCCGCCGAATACTGAAAATATGCGCCGGCAGCGCCGGGCTCAGTTCAACATAGTTATGCGAACCATGCCACTGATAGCGCGCATCAGTCAGCAGATCATGGACCTCGAACGGCTGATCCGGGGGAAGGCCAAATTCCTCCAGCGGCAAGCTCACCCATCCCGACTGGGTCCAGGTGATATCCAGATTGACCACGATCAGCACGATATTGCTCAGATCCACGGTATTCTTGCTGTAGGCAATAAGCTGATCATTCTGGACGGCATGAAACCGCAGACTCTCGTTGCTGTGCAGTGCCGGGTTCTCGCGGCGAATATGGTTGATCCGCGCAATCAGATCTTTGATACTGTGCGGCGCATTCAGATCCCAATCTTTAAGCTCATACTTCTCGTTGTCGATATACTCTTCTTTACCGGGAGCCGCTCCATGCTCCCCCAACTCGTAGGCCGGGCCATACATACCATAACTGGATGTCAGCGTCGCCGCCAGAATAAAGCGCTGCATAAACATTGGCCGTCCGCCAAACTGCAACTGCTCCGTCAGAATATCCGGCGTATTAGGCCAGAAGTTGGGGCGGAAGTAGTCGCGTACCTCCGACTGAGTCAACTCGGACATGTACTGCGTGAGTTCCCACTTATTCGTACGCCAGGCAAAGTAGGTGTAGGACTGCGAGAAGCCCAGTTTTGCCAGATTGTACATCACCTTGGGCCGGGTAAACGCCTCGGCCAGAAAGAGCGTATCGGGATGCTTGCGCTTAATCTCGCCAATCGCCCACTCCCAGAAGTGAAACGACTTGGTATGTGGATTATCCACCCGGAAGATTTTGACGCCCTGCTCAATCCAGTACTCCATCACACTCTTGAGTTCTTCCCAGAGCGCGCGCCAGTCCTCGGTCTCAAAGTTAATCGGATAGATATCCTCATATTTTTTCGGCGGATTTTCGGCATACTGCACTGTGCCATCCGGTCGCCAGGTAAACCACTGCGGATGCTCCTTGACATACGGATGATCCGGCGCGCACTGGAAGGCAATATCCAGGGCAACTTCCATGTTATGCTCGCGCACTTTCTCCACAAAAAAGCGGAAGTCTTCCAGCGTGCCCAGTTGCGGATGGATTGCTTTGTGCCCGCCCTCATCGGAGCCGATGGCCCAGGGGCTGCCGACATCGTCCGGCGCGGCAACAACGTTGTTGTTCCTCCCCTTGCGGTTGATCCGCCCGATCGGATGGATCGGCGGCAGGTAGACCACATCAAACCCCAGCCAGGAAACATAGGGCAACCACTCAACCGCATCGCGGAAGGTGCCATGCCGCCCCGGTTCAGCCGCAGTCGAGCGGGGGAAGAACTCATACCAGGCGCTGTAGCGGGCCTTCTCCCGATCTACGATCACCGTCAACTCCTGGTCATAGCGGGCGGCAAACGCGCGCTCGGCGTGGTGATGCATCAACTCGGCCAGTTCCGGCGACAACGCCTGCCGGATGGCCGTCTTCCCACCGGCCCGCAATGTTTTGGCGTAGGAGTTGAGCGTCTGCGCCACCTGCCCGGACGAATACTTCACAGCGGCTTCCACATACTGCGCGCCGATCACCAGGTCAATCGCCACATCCTGACCGGCATCAACCCGCTTGCGCAGATCACGCGCCCAGGACTTGAAGTGATCGACCCAGCCCAGCAGGGTATAGCAGTAGAGGCCCACCGTCGAGACGGTAAACGTACCCCGCCAGCGGTCGTTGACCAGAAACTCCATCGGCACTTCATGCCACTCCGACTCATTCGCCTGCCGGTAGAGCAGCGCGAGGGAGAGCGCATCATGCCCATCGGTAAAGGCATCGGCCTCGACAACAACTTCTTCGCCAACAACCCGTTTAATGGCAAAACGCCCACAATCGATCGCAGGGGAAACACCCTCGATAATGACTCTCTGACGACCTTCTTCCAGACGCACGTTGGATGTCTCCTTCGACATTTCAGAAGGACTGCTACACGACTTATGCCGGGACAGATCCACTTGTAGAAAAGGCTGTTTGTTAAGTGGAGGTGATCCACGGGGACACGCAGCGCAGAAGAGGCGAGGTAGTACGCGCTCCTCCGCACTCTGAGTGCCGGTGTGGAAAGGATGGCTGATTTGTAATTGCCAGGATGTCCATCTTCGATTGTATGTAATTCGTACGCGGTTGTCAAATCACCAGGTATCGGTTTAAGATCCGGGAGTGATGACATCCAGGGCTATGTCGAGTGCGCCGGCCGAATGGGTCAATGCGCCAACCGAAATATAATTCACTCCTGTCTCGGCAACGGCACGTATTGTTGCAAGAGTTATGCCACCGGAAGCCTCCAGCAGCGCCCGCCCCCGCACCCGCTCTATCGCAGTGCGCAGCATAGCGGGTGACATGTTGTCCAGCAGGATGACATCCGCGCCGGCGGACGCCGCCATGTCTGCCTGCTCCGGCGTTTCGACCTCGACCTCGATCTTGACCAGCGGCCCGACCGCCGCCCGCGCCTGCTGCACCGCCGTCGCCAGATCGATCCCCCGCGCCGCCAGTAACGCGAGATGGTTATCTTTGAGCATCACCGCGTCATACAGCCCGAAGCGATGGTTGACGCCACCACCCATCCGCACCGCATACTTTTCGAGCAGGCGCAGTCCCGGGGTAGTCTTGCGGGTGTCCAGAATGCGCACCGGCAGCCCCTCGACCGCGGCGACATAGCGCGCGGTGGTCGTAGCGATGCCGCTCATGCGCTGGATCAGGTTAAGCGCTACCCGCTCCCCGGTCAGGAGGCCGCGCGCCGGTCCGGTAATCTGCGCAACGGCGGTCCCGGCGCTGACCTGGTCGCCATCCTGCACGTGGAGATGGATGGTCAGCGCCGGATCAACCTGTTCAAAGACCGCCTGCAGTAGCGGCAACCCGGCCAGCACACCCGCCTCGCGCATGACTACGTGCGCCACAGCCGGGGTATCGGCGGGGATCACCGCCAGCGTGGTCAGATCGCCCTGCCCGATATCTTCGCGTAGCGCCTGCGCAACAATGGCATGGACAGCTTCCCGTGGCAGATCCATCTTGCAATACCTTTCTGTTGAATAGAAAGAACAGAGAACCAAAGTACAAAGAACAAACAGGTATCCGGCGCAATACACAAACCGGCTTTGTTCTTTATTGCTTTGTTCTCTGTTCTACGCGAGTAATCTCAGGCCAGTGCCAGTTCCAACTCCATTGCGGCGACGGTTGTTACCGTGAAGGGTGCCTGCCCCCGGCTGAGAACGGTATGCACCTGCCACTCCGGTTGCGTTGTTGGGAAATCGGTGCGGAAGTGGGCTCCACGACTCTCCTCGCGTAGCAATGCACTGGTGACGATCAGGCGCGCGGTCAGGGCGGCGTTGGTAAGGGTTAGCGCCTGCGCATCCAGACTGGTTGCCTGATTGGGGAAGGCTGCCAGGCGACGCAGGGCTTCCTCCAGGCCGGCCCCCGAACGCAGCGGGCCGGCGTAGCGCCGCATGATCTGCGCCAGGACGCGGTGGCCCGCTTCCGGTGCCGGCATGCTGCGCGACTGCGGCGTTGCGGTGACCGGATAGTACCAGGCATCCGGTCGGCGTGCATCGGCAAAGCCGCGGATCGGCTCGCCGGCGTTCAGGGCAGCTTCAGCGGCGCGGCGACCAAAGACCAGGCACTCCAGCAGCGAGTTACTCGCCAGCCGGTTGGCGCCGTGTACACCGGTGCAGGCACACTCGCCCGCCGCATAGAGCCCCGGCAGGCTGGTAGCGCCATCCAGATCGGTGCGAATGCCGCCCATCAGATAGTGCGCCGCCGGCGCTACCGGCACCGGCTCCACCGCCAGATCAAACCCTTCCGCGCGACAGCGGGCGTAGATTGTTGGGAAGCGCCGCTGCAAATAGTCCACCGGCAGGTGCGTCAGGTCGAGCAGCACATGGTCAACGCCCGCGCGCTGCATCGCCGCAAAGATCCCGCGCGTCACCACATCGCGCGGCGCAAGTTCCGCGCGTGGATCATACGCAGGCATAAAGCGCTGTCCGCCCGGTGTAAGCAGTCGCCCTCCCTCGCCCCGCGCCGCCTCACTGATCAGAAAACCCTGGTCAGCACTGGTACGCAACACCGTCGGGTGAAACTGCACAAACTCCATGTCGGCGACCTCGGCCCCGGCGCGGAAGGCCAGCGCCACCCCCTCACCCAGCGCGTTCGGCTGGTTGCTGGTCAGGCCATAGAGCGCACCCGCGCCGCCGGTCGCCAGGATGGTGGCCTGCGCCCGGAAGCGATGCCGGCCGCCCCGACTATCCCGCGCCAGCACGCCCGCGCAGCAGCCCAGATCATCCAGCAGATCGACCGCCTGGTAGCCCTCGCAGATGCGGATGCGCGGATGGCTCCGAGCCCGCTCAATCAGCGTACTGGTCAGCGCCCAACCGGTGGCATCCCGGACATGCAAAACGCGCCGCCGCGAGTGACCGCCCTCCAGCCCCAGCACAAACGCCCCGGCCTCCTGCTCAAACGGCACTCCCAACCCGGCCAACTCGCGCATCAAGCGCGGGGCTGTCCGGGTCAGCAGCGCTACCGCCGCCGGGTCGGACAACCCGGCCCCGGCCACCAGCGTATCCTCAACATGCAGCGTAGGCGAGTCTTCCGCGTCGAGGGCAGCGGCAATACCCCCCTGCGCCCAGGCAGAATTACTCGTGGGCAACTCCTCCCGGGTCAGCAAGGTGACATCAACATGCCTGGCCGCCTGGAGTGCCGCCGCCAGCCCCGCCGCGCCCCCGCCAACCACCAGGATCTCCGTGCGCTGCTGTTGCACCTGCCGGGGCCACTCCGCCACCGCATAGCGCGGCGCAGTAACTAGCGCCCGGTCAAATAGATATTCAACGTCCATTCCAGGACTCCTCAGAGTAGGATAAAAGTAGCTCTCTCACGCCTTACAGCGCGACCATCCGCTCGATTGACAACCGGGCCCGCGCAGCCACATCGGCCGGAACCGTGACCGGGTAGACCAGCTCACGCAACGAATGCAGTACCTTATCCAGCGTAATCATCTTCATAAAGTGGCAGGAGGTTGACTCGCTGATTGGGATAAACTCTTTCTCCGGGTTGGCCTTGCGCATGCGGTGCAGCACCCCAATCTCGGTCGCCACCACAAACTGCGAGGCGGGACTACGCTCGGCGTGCCGGATCATGCCCTCGGTGGAGAAGATATGTGTGTTCTTATCGCTGACCCGGCCCCGCGCCAGGAAATGCATATACGAACTGACACAACCGCACTCCGGGTGAATCATAAAATCGGCATCGGGATATTCGGCATGCATCGCGTTGACCATCTCCGGCTTGATACCCGCGTGGACATGGCACTCTCCCGCCCAGATCTGGAGCGGTCGCCCGGTCACCTGCCGCAGATAGCTCCCCAGGAACATATCCGGCAAAAAGAGAATCTCGCGGTCGGGCGGGATTGCCTCGATCACCCGTACGGCATTCCCCGACGTGCAGCAGTAGTCGCTCTCGGCCTTGACCTCGGCGGTAGTATTGACATAGGAGACCACCACCGCGCCGGGATGTTCGGCCTTCCATGCGCGCAATTGCTCGGCATCAATCGTTGCGGCCAGGGAACACCCCGCCTTCAGGTCGGGTAGCAGGACGGTCTTCTCGGGGCAGAGGATTGCAGCCGTCTCGGCCATAAAATGCACGCCACAGAAGATAATCACATCAGCATCGGTCTGCGCCGCCGCCTGCGACAGCCCCAGCGAGTCGCCCACAAAATCGGCGATATCCTGGATCTCGCCATACTGGTAGTTGTGGGCCAGCAGTACCGCATTACGCTCGCGCTTCAACTGTTGGATTTCCTCCACAATGTCGGCGGCCGCACGCAGGTCGGTGTGCGTCAGTTGCAAGGTCACGGTTTAACCTCCTCATAAACTGTGTTAACCGATTGTTATTAGTGTAAAAGTAACACTAATTCCGGCTACAAAAAATGGCCTGACGGCCCGCTTCCGGCTTAGGTGTAAGTTTGACACTAAATCGCGGCGTTAAAAAATGGCCTTGCGGCCAGGTATGTTATTGTAAGTGTCACACTAACAACTATTGCACTAGTATAGTCGAAGCAGGGACGGCTGTCAAGCTCTCCCCGGTAGCGTGCGCGGCGACCTCAGGTACGCCGCACTTCGTCGGAAGGCGCAAAAAAGAGGTACATTGCACGAACCAGGCCCCAGGCCAGCAGGTAGTAGACCCCAATGGCAAACAGATCGGAGACCTCGATAACAATATTGCCATACTGCGGCACACCCTGCCCAAAAAGCGTCAGGAAAGGCGTAACCAGGGGATAGCTCACAGAGTAGATAAAGTTGGCAAACTGGTTGTCCAGATTTGCTCCCAGCGCCAGCAAGATAAAGCGAAAACCGATGACAATCGCAAACAGATGCGCCACATAGTAGATCCCCAGCCGGAACCGCGCCAACAGTGCTGCGCGTTGCTCACGTTCGGCCTCATAGTCCCGTTCCGGCTGACGGTGCCGTTGCTGCTCCGGCTGCTGCGAATGCTGCGGGCGCGGCTGCACCGGCTGCTGTGGGCGCTGGTATTCCGGTTGTTGGGAGCGCTGCGGGTAGTCCGGCTGCTGCGGGCGCGGCTGCTGCGGGCGATAATTCTGATAGGACTGCGTCTCATCTTCCTGGCGATGCTCATTCTCGGCGGAACGGGTATACTCAGGTTCATCACGAATATCGCGGTTATAGTTCTGCATTCCGAATCTCCAGACATTTCAGACACACGTCGTCAGCCACATCGGGCCACACCGGGTATATGGAACTAAACGTAACTTTGCCGTTAGTTTACCACGATGTAGGCCAGTCGCACAAGATAGACAAAATCCCCCTGCCGGTTCCAGACCAGCGGGAGGATCTATGCAACGCTACAGGTGTTTACGCAGCGTTAGCTCTCGCCAACCCGATCCAGCGGTGTTTTCGGGTGGTAGATAAACTTCGCAACATTGGAGGCAATCCAGGCAATCAGATAGTAGATCCCGATTGCCACAAAGTCGGACCACTCAAAAATATTGACACCGGCCTGCGGTATCTCCGCCACCCCAAACAGTCCCAGGAACGGCACAACAATAGGATAGGTCAGCGCATACCAGAGGCTCGCAAATGCGCTGCTCGGATCGGCACCGAGGGCCAGCAGCAAGAAGCGGATAATAATAAAAATCGTAAAAACATGGGCCACAAAGTAGATAATGCGCTTCGCGCGATTATATGCAGCCGTCCGGAGCGTTTCATCCGACGGCACGACCACTGTTTCCTCAGAAACACGTTTGGCCGATACATCATCCAGCGTTTGCTCGACGCGCTCGTGAATAACCCGGTCACTATCATACGCGGGATTATCGCGCTTATCCGTATCATCACTGTATGGCTGAATTACATCTTCCTGGCGCACAACCTTCTGTTCGTCCGTCATAGTAACCTCCATAGTTTGCGGGCCGATCAGCCCGGTACGGGTGTGCTTCTCGCTGTGAGGTTGCAAGAAGTATGCCAGAGTAAAAAATCCGCTATGGCAACGCGTCAAATTCAACCATAGTAGACATGACGTTACGCGGTGCGCATGCAAACCGGGTGTTTCACCCGATAGAAGCCCGATTCGCCTGCGGCAGCATGGTACGTAATCGATCTTTTGCACAAAAAATTTGCACTTGTGCAAATTTTTTGTGCAAAGAATAAAATCTTCCGCCCTGCCGGAGGCGCATCGGGCCGTTCATCCAGATGAACACCTGATTCGGAACCGACCGCGTAAGTCCTGTAATAGATACGAGTTACGCGGTGGGCAATCAAACTGAGCGTTTCCCCCGATGAAACACAAACCGCCTGCGGCAGCATGGTACTGTTTTATCCTTTTTCACGAAATTGTGGCTCGGAGAGCCACAATTTCGTGAAAAAGATCGGACAACTTCCGCCCTGCCGGAGGCGAAATTTCCTTTTGAGTGAGCCACCGCGTAAGTCGTGTAATAGAGCAAACAGAGAACAAAGCACGCCTGAGCTATACCGATCAGCCACGATGTTTGTTCTTTGTCCTCTGTTTGCTTGTTCTCGCTAGAGATGTGTGGCAAACCAGCGCGCACGCGCATCCGGCACACCCGGGAAGATCTCATGCTCGCCAAACTGCGCCACGAAGATCTCTTTGGGCGCTCGAATATGGTTGTAGGCCGCAAAGATCGTCGAGGGCGGGCAGATCAGATCCATCAGCCCGGCAGTAAGATAGACCGGGGCTTCGATCCAGTCGGCCAGGTTCATGCAGTCGAAGTAGCTCAGGGTGCGAAAGACCCGGGCCGGATCTACACCGCTGCGGCGGCAGTAGCGCGCAATTTCCTGATAGGGTTCGGCATCGGTCACGGTTGCGGCCCGCTCAAAGTGGCAGAGGAAGGGGATCTCGGCGAAGGCTGCGCATAGCCGCCCATGCACCGACTGCCCGTACGCCTGCGCCCGCAGCGGCCAGAGCGCCGCCGTCGCCAGCGTTAGCCCGCCGCCCTGACTACCCCCGGCAAGCCCCAGTCGCTCCGGGTCAACTTCGGGCCGGGTTGTCAGCAGTTCCACGGCGCGCAGCGCATCAACATAGACGGCGCGGTAGTAGTAGGTCTGCGGATCGCCCACGCCCATGGTCAGATAGCCGGGCGCGTGCCCGCCGGGGTAGCTCCCGGTATCGCTGCTCTCGCCGCTCTGCCCACGGATGTCGATTGCCAGCACCGCGTAGCCCTGCGAAGTCCACCCGAGCAAATCGAACGCTTCAGGCCGCCGGGAGCTGTAGCCATGGTAGAGCAGCAGCGCGGGGAACGGCCCATCACCCAGGGGCCGGGCATAGGTGCCGACGACCTCCGCGCCCTGCCATCCGGCGAAGGTGGCACGGAAGAGTTGCACCCCGGTGTAGGGCAGATCCAGCGGCACAAACTGCGGATCAAGCGGCACCTGGACCGCCTCCGCCAGCGTGTCGCGCCAGAACTGCGCGCAGTCAGGTTGCCGCGTCTGGGGCGGGCAGTAGCTCCAGAGTTGGGCCAGCGGCAGATCAAAATAGGCCACGCGGGTGACTCCTTCCGGTTGTATGCGAATTGTTCGGTAGGGACACGCTCTGGCGCGTCCGCAGTCCACCTCAATGTTTACACCTTAACGCTTTCACTGATCAGGACGTATTGTAGCATAGCTATAGAAAGATACCGATAAACACAGACCTCAGAACAAACGAATTTTCTGATAGCGATGCACCAGGCATGCAGCAATTGCGCCTTACGGGCAAAGGCGGCATCGGTTGCAGTATGGGTGACACGTTTATGCTTGAGCGCCACCGGGTTGTTCAGTCGCAGATCAAGCGCACGATAG
>CAKZQX010000848.1 GCA_937141995.1 uncultured Chloroflexaceae bacterium
CGCCGGCCACAATGTAGAAGGCCATCACCGGCAGCACCGCGCCGTTCATGGTCATCGAGACCGACATCTTATCCAGCGGAATACCGTCAAAGAGCAGCTTCATATCCAGGATCGAGTCGATGGCAACCCCGGCCTTACCCACGTCACCCACGACGCGCTGATGGTCCGAGTCATAGCCCCGGTGGGTAGCCAGGTCAAACGCCACCGAGAGTCCCTTCTGCCCGGCAGCCAGGTTGCGCCGGTAGAAAGCGTTACTCTCCTCAGCGGTGGAGAAGCCGGCGTACTGGCGCACCGTCCAGGGCTGAGTGACATACATCGCCGGGTAGGGACCGCGCAGGTAGGGCGGCACACCCGCAACATAGCCCAGATGTTCCAGGTCTTTGGTGTCTTCCTTCGTATAGAGCGGCTGGACATCGATCTGCTCCATCGTATGCCAGACAAACTCCTCCAGCGATTTGCCGGTCTCCTTCTCGATCTGCTTGCGCCACTCCTCAAACGTCGGCGCAGGAAAATCGGCGGAATAGTCTATGTTGGTGAAATCAGGGGTCTTGCTCATGATACGACTCCTATCTTCTTCTGGAGATTCAGCAGGATATCGTGGCAGTTGGCCCGCAGGTGAATAAACTCATCAACGCCCGCCTGCTTGTGGGCTTCCACCTGGTCGGCCGGATACCCGGCCAGAATGACCGTTGTATCAGGTTTGCCGGACTTGATCTGCTTTGTCAATGGCGGCACCACGTCGGGGTAGGTATCGTCGGTTGAACAGATGACCACAACGGGTGCGCCCGAATCAAGCGCGGCCTGAGCTGCGGCCTCGGGCGTGGGGAAGCCGGTGTTGGTCAGCACGTTGAAGCCGCCCACCTCAAAGAAACCGGTTGCGAAATCGGCGCGTGGCTTGTGCTGCGGAATTGGCCCGATATTTGCCAGGAAGACCTTCGGCGCAGAACCGGTCTTCTTCGCGTATTCTTCGGAAGCCGCCCGCAGTTTCTCGAAGATCTCCGGACCGCGATGGATGCGCATGGGCTTGATGGTTGGCGCGGGATTGCTGCCGGTGCGTAGGGTCTGGGTCAACTCGCCCAGCGTGGCCCCGGCTGCAGCCGCGCTGATAGCCGCGTCAAGCGTAATGCCACTGCCGGAAGAGAGCTTCTCCAGGGCAGCCTGGCGCTGCGCCTGATCTGCCGTGGAGCGATACTGCGTAACCGCGCCGGCACGCCCCTGCCGGATTGCGCCGGTGTCGGCAACCTGCCCGGTCAGCGCTTTCTCTTTCAAATTGGCGTACATATTCGTGCCGACGAAGACATCTTTGCGGGTGGCGATGTTTTTGGCGCGCTGCTGCGCAATCTGCTCGACCTGATCCTGGGGCATGCCCGCCTGGAGCGCCTTAAACATTCCGCCCTGCCGCTCGACCGTCTGGAACAGCTTCCAGCTTTCGTGCGCCACCTCATCGGTCAGCTTCTCGACATACCAGGAGCCGCCCGCCGGGTCAATCAGCTTGGACAGTTTACTCTCCTGCTCCAGGATGATATGGGTATTGCGGGCGATCCGGCGCGAGAAATCGTCGGGCACGCGCAGGGTTTCGTCAAAGGAGGAGACATGCATGCTATTGCAGCCACCGACAACCCCGGCAAATGCCTCGGTCGTTGTGCGCAACATATTGACATACGGATCATACACCGACTTATTCCAGGCCGAGGTACGCACATGCATAAACAGCTTCTGCGACGCGGCACTACCGCCAAACGCCTTGATGACGTTGGCCCAGAGCAACCGGGCGGCGCGCAGTTTGGCAACCTCCATAAAGAAGTTGGAGCCAATTGAGAAGGTAAAGAGCATCCGGGGCGCGACATCGTCCACGCTCATGCCGCGTGCCTGCATCTCGCGCAGATACTCGACACCGGTAGCGATGGTGAAAGCCAGTTCCTGAACGGCACTTGCGCCGCTATCGTGGTAGGGCTGCCCCTGCACCAGAATGGTCTTGAGGCCGGGCGCGTGCGATTTGGCCCAGGCCGTCAGGGGGGCCATCGTATCGTAGGTGCCCTCCAGCGAGCGTGGTAATGTGCCGGTGTGGGCCAGTGCGCCTAGCGGGTCCATCCCGACACAGCCGTTCAGCTTTTCCGGTGCGGTGCCCTGTTGCTTCAGCGCGGCAATCAACAGCGCGGCCAGGGGAAAGGCGACCGAACCGGCCTGAATCAGCAGCGGTGTCGTCTCCAGGTCAATCTCGGCCAGCGCCGTTGCCAGATCTTTCACCGTCGAGATCGACGTGCCGTGGACCCCGACCTCGCCCGACGCGGCTTTATCGGCATCGACTCCGGTGAGGGTGGCATGATCCAGCACAAGGTTCAGCGCCGTCTGCCCATGCTGGAGGCAGAAGCGCGCAATCTCGTTAAACTCTTCCGGGGTGCCGTAGGGCAGTTCCTGGGCCACTTCCCAGGTCTTATCGACATAGCCGGCCGCTTCCACAAAACGCACGTAGGGCGGGAAGCCCGGCAGCGAGCCCGTATGCGGCAAATCGGCGACATCTTCCTTCCGGTACATCGGCTGAAGGGTAATGCCCTCGTAGGTCTTGGTCAGGAGTTTTTTCTCAAAGGGGGCGCCCTTGAGAATTTTCTCGGCGGCTTTCCGCCATTCCTCGTACGACGTTGGTGGAAATTCACTAAACAACGCTGTTTCCTGCCCGGGTGCCTGGCCTGCTTTACCGTTGGTCTTACCTGACATACACATCCTCCTGGTGGCACATATGGATGGGTCAACTCTGACGGTTCCTAATCGTGGTACGATCTCAATCTTATTCCCTGGGAGTTATAGATTCTGATTATAGCATGAGATCAGTATCCCCACGGTTGGGGTGACCCATGGTAATGCTCTGGTACTGCCCCGACTCGCGTTACCGTTTGCTCGGCGTGATCGAGCGGTGATGCATTGTAGTACGGTATACCGGGATGCATACTTCGGTCTGGTGCGTTGTGCAACGCCCAGGGGAGATTGTTGAGATTTTTACTTTGCCCACTATCCTTATCCAAAAATATACCATGGAGGGATGATAAGGGCAAGTCAGGATGCCGTATCCGTAGGGTTGGCCTGCTCCAGGAAGGTCTTAATCTTGACTAACAGTTTGGGAAACTGGATTGGCTTGGTCTCGTAATCATCGCATCCCACAGCCAGGGCATGTTCCCGGTCGTCGGTCATAGCGTAAGCTGTCAGGGCGATAACCGGGATCGCGCGGGTTGCCGGGTCTGCTTTCAACTGCTGTGTGGCTTCCCAGCCATCTATAACCGGCAGGCGCATATCCATCAGGATCAGGTTGGGTTGGGCCGATCGGGCCTGATTCAATGCCTGCTCGCCATTGGCGGCGGTGATCGTCTGGTATCCATTCATCTCCAGAAAGCGCAAAAGCATATCGCGGATCATGCGTTCATCTTCAACAACCAGGATTGTTGCCATAGGTTTCTCCTTCATACGTATCTCCACTGCCAGGTTTGTCCGCTGCGTACGATTTTATGGGTTACGCTCCTGGGGCTTGCCGGCTTCTGTCCTCCCGAATATTGACGGTGTAGCTGTGTTCGCCGGGCGTTCGATCACGGTGGCAGGCAGAGCAACGGTGAAGGTCGAGCCATGTTTGACCTTACTCGTGACAGTAATATCGCCACCCATCATCCGGCAGAAGTGGCGACTGATTGCCAACCCCAGGCCGGTGCCGGCCGGCTTATGATTCACCGAACCGGTGACCTGCGAGAATTCCTGGAACAGATAGGATAATTGCTCCTCCGACATGCCGATACCCGTATCCCTGATCTCAAAGTGAATCCACTCGGCTGCTTCGTGGCAGGTACGGTTAACCGTCAGCGTAATCGTGCCGTTGTCGGTGAACTTTGCCGCATTGCTCAGCAGATTGAACAGGATCTGCCGGACCTTGGTCTGGTCGGCATGCATACTACCGGGATCATCAGGGCACACAACATTCAGTTCATTCGACTCTTTTTCGATCAATGGCTGGATCGCTGCGACCAGTTCATCGATCAACGCGCCCAGGTCAAATGGCATCAACGTGAGTTCCATCTTGCCGGCTTCGATCTTTGAGAGATCAAGGATATTACTAATCAGCGCCAGCAGATGATCGCCTGCAGCGGCGATGGATTGTAGCTCGGAGACAAACTCCGCGTTGCCCATGTCACGCGCCTGCACCTGCATCAACTGGCTATACCCCAGGATGATTGTCAGCGGCGTGCGGAGTTCATGGCTCATATTTGCCAGGAAGGTGCTTTTGGCGCGGTTGGCAGTCTCGGCCTCCTCCTTGGCGCGGTACAGCGCAGCCTCGGTGCGCTTGCGCTCGGCCAGTTCCTGCTGGGCCTCGCTGTAGAGGCGCGCGTTTTCCAGCGCAAGGGCGGCCAACTGACCAAAGCGTCTCAGCAGCGCGACTTCCTCCGGGCTAAAGGCGCGCTCCGGTTCGGCATAGGCCAGGCCAAACACACCCACAATCTCCGTGCCTGAACGCAGCGGAATGCTGGTCATGGCGTGGAGATCACTCTCGCGTACGTAACGCTCCGGCCAGGTTGCATAGTCCGCGATGGTCAACGGCTCGCCGGTAGCCCATACCTGGCCGCACAACCCTTCGCCGCGCTGCATGCGCCACTCCGGGTAGCCGGCAAATGCTCCTGTTCGCACCCGGATCACGATTTCCTGGGTGGTCGGATCAACGACGGCCAGATAGCCATGGGATGTGCCCATCAGTGCCCCGGCACGGGTGACGATGGTCTCCAGCACGCTATTCAGATCT
>CAKZQX010000849.1 GCA_937141995.1 uncultured Chloroflexaceae bacterium
ACATTCACAGGAGTTGCTGTCTCATTTGAACGCGCACCGCGTACGTCCTGTTATTCACGCAATGTTGGCTCAAAGACAGCAGTTACGCGGTCGGTTCCAAACCAGGCGTCTGCCCGGACACATGGCCCGATTCGCCGGCGGCAGCGTGGGACGGCTCTTGTCTTGGTCCGCCAAAAGGATATCCCATGCCGCTCTGCCGGAGGCGAGTCAGGCCGTTTATCCCGGCAACCACCTGGGTTGCATGCGCACCGCGTACCTCATGTATGAACGAGTGTGAATAGTTCGGTTATACCGATTTGTTGCCAGAGCCACAGCGAACACCGAGGACACAGGGATGATACACGGGAACGTGCCGCCGCTGCACCTGTTGTGCCCATTCCGGCTGATTGCGGGTTGATGGCACATTGGTATGAGCAACTATATGCAAGGTTGCCCAATGTAATCGCGGCAAACGACCGAGGACTTTACCACGGCATATGGACAGTGGTCGCAGGGGGAAGGAACGCTGTCGCCGGACGGGTGAGAGTATGGGTTGCGGCCATAACGCTACCGGAGCCTGGACACAATGCTGTACTAAAAGACTGTCTGAAAAGGGTGTGTCATGGGGATACGGCCCCGGAGCGGGAGTCCCGGCGTCAGCCGATTCCGGTTGCACACCGGCCGACGCCGAATGCTGCTACGTTTTCGCATACCGCATCAGGCCGCTGTCGAGATGCGGTGCCGGCCGTGGTATCGGCTCCACCATGGATGCCATCGGGGCGCATCGCGCCCCTGTCGGGGCCCCGGCGTACTCCGTCTGACAGGTGTTTGCAGCGTCCTGATGAGACATCACAGGATTTTAGCAGCATTCGGCTGACGCCGGGACGCCTGGGGCGCTGTTCGGTGTACTCTGTACAACACCTTTGCCCCACGAACAAGGTTTTGGCAGAAGGATAAAAAACACTATGCTGTTGCCGGCGAAATGTGGCACTACCGAGATCAACCGTGTTCTACCCCCTCATGGCGTAGGCAATACCACTCTGCAGACTGCCGTGGGTAACAATACTGCTCAGATCGGCTCCCAGGCCCACCAGGGTTTGGGCAATTTCGGGCCGAATCCCGGTAATAATTACCTGGGCTCCCAGCAACTTGACGGCGCGCGCGGCGCGTATCAGGGCATCGGCTACCTGGGTATCCACAATCTGCAGGCCGGTGATATCCAGGATTGCCGTTGTTGCGTGCTGTGCCGCTACCCCTTCAAGCAGCGTCTCCATAACCTGCTGTGCGCGATTACTATCCATGCTGCCAATCAGCGGCATTACAACCAGCCCTTGTGCCAACGGGATCAGCGGCGTGCTCAATTCACGGAGTGCGGCCTGTTGTGCATGGATAATCTGTTCCTGCATTGCCGTACGTTCTTCCTCCGCCTGAATCTGGTCACTCATATCGCGGACAATCGCGGCTACAGCATACGGCTGCCCGCTGGTGTCACGCAAAATTATGCCGGACAACAGACCGGGGAAGGTTGTTCCATCTTTGCGCTGGTAGGTCAGCATCCCTTGCCAGACACCTTGCTCGACCATCTCCTGGACAATGGCCGGCAGGCGTTCGTGCTCTTCCGGCGCATACACATTCATAAAATACTGACCAATGGTCTCTACACCATACCCGAGCAGGGTGCAGTAGGCCGGGTTGGCATAGGTAATCTGTCCACTCTCAATGTGCGCGACGCCGATAGCATCGGGCGCATTTTCGGCCAGTGTCTGGAAGAGACGCAGATTGTCTTCCGTCTGTTTACGTTGATGAATATCAGTAATCATACCAGTCATGCGGGTTGGATTTCCTTGATCGTCACGCATAGTGATCTTGCCACGACCAAGAAACCATTGCCACTCACCGGACTTATGGCGCAGACGATGTTCAATTTCGTATTCAGGAATCTGGTCGCTCAGATACTCCTGAAATATCCGGTTAACATGGGTGGCATCATCGGGATGCATCAACTGCTGCCATGTGTCAAACCGGTCGGGTAGTTCGTCGGGTTGGTAGCCGAGCATCTCCTTGTAGCGGTCGGACAAATACACCTCTCCCGTCAGCAGGTGCGCATCCCAGGCGCCATCATTGCTGCCCTCAACAATAAACTGCAGGCGCTCCTGGCTCTTACGCAATTCTGCGTCAATCTGGCGCTGTTCGGTAATATCGTAGGCAACCGCTATACCGGCGATAATCCGACCTTCACTGTTGCGTGCGGGTAGCATATGGACCTTGAAATGACGCTCCATAAACGTAATCTCAAAGGTCTGTTGCTGCCCCGCCAGCGCTGCCCGGTATGCCGGTTCAGTAACAGCAATCGTCTCTGGCGGCAAAACCTCCCAGATGGTTTTGCCCCGGAAAACTTCGGGGTCAACCTCACCCTCTTCCAGGATCTGGCCCTGAACCTGCTGATACCGCAACTCATGATCAAAGACAAACAGCGCCCCGCCCGGAAACGCATTGATCAGCGTCTGCCCAACAAGCATCTGCTGCTCCATCTCAGCAATGCGCTGATGCAGATGTAGAATATCCTCCGGAAGAGTGCCGTTTGGCTTATTGAGCATGGCCATACAAATTCTCCTTGGATGAAGACGCGATCGGCACAACGTGCCAATAATAAACAGTTGCGAAAGCAGCAGAACACCGCCGCAGGAACCCCAGGATTTCTAGATTATTACTTTTCACTATACAAAAAGCATGAATCCTGTGAAATGGTCTATTAGTCCAATTCAGTTCTAGTACTTGTATGGTTTCAATCGCGATTATATTCCCGACAGCAGTTACGCGGTCGGTTCCAAACCATGTGTTTGCCTGGACACATGGACTGATTCGCCTCCGGCAGGGTGGAATGGGACTGTCTTTTTCCGGAACATCTGGTACAACGTGCCAGATGTTCCGGAAAAAGACCAAGAAAGTACCACGTTGCCACCGGCGAAATACGCCGTTATCGAAAGCAAACGACCCGTTTGAACATGCACCGCGTAACTCCTGTTACCGAGTAATAACTGGCCTGTTACCATTATCTTACCTCTGGCCGGTACAGGATGTGCTATCATAACCTATAGTTACGATTTGCATCAACATTCCCCCCCCTCTTCACCAAGAACGCTCTGGTCAGATGGCCGGAGCGTTCTTGGTTTGTCCTGCTGGTACATATGAGCCATCGCCACAGCATACCGGACGCTCACTGCCAGTTATTGACAGGACGTACGCGGTGCGCGTTCAAATCAGGCATTTGTCTGGATGAATGGCCCGATTCGCCTCCGGCAGCATGGATACGCTTGTTCGCAAAACATTTGCACTGTGTGCAACATTTTTGCGAACAAGCCTGGTTTCTTCCGCCCTGCCGGAGGCGAGTCGGGCCGTTTATCCCGGCAGATGCCGGGTTGGGAACCGACCGCCTACGTCCTATTATTGACAGGAGTTACGCGGTTGACATGCAAATCGGACGTTATTACCCCATGGAAGCCTGATGCGCCTCCAGCAGAGTGGAAGAGATCAGATCTTGTTCGCAAAAAAATTCACAACGTGAATTTTTTTGCGAACAAGAAAAAAGTACCATGCTGCCGCAGGCGCATCGGGCTTCCATCTGGGCACATGTCCAGTTTGTGTACCCACCGCGTAACTCCTGTTATTGACTTAAGTTACGCGATCCCTGACCCGGAAAAACATTTCGCCTCCGGCAGGGCGGAAGAGGACAAGCTTTTTCACAAAAATGTTGCACTTTGTGCAACATTTTTGTGAAAAAGCTCCATAACGTACCATGCTGCCACAGGCAAAGCCAGCCTGTATCGGGCGCAAACGCCCGGTTTGCGCGCCTACCGCGTAAGTCCTGTTATTGACGACCTCGGCAAGTTGCTCGGCTGTTTCGGCAGACAGACGTGCCGGCAATAGCATAACGACCGTACCCGCAGGGTTTTGATAGTGGTAGGACCACTGTTGCCGGCCTGGTCAGCACTGGTCTGCTCAATTTCTTCACACTGGCCGGGCGCTGGTGCGTTCCCGGCCCGACGCCGAGGGTCATGGTATAATGGCAAACTATGAATACGCAGGATACCCGCCTGGTGCTCTATAATGCGACGCTATCGGAGTTGACGGCGCTGATGCGCGCGTGGAACCAGCCTGCTTTTCGCGCCCGGCAGCTCTATCGCCAGATGTATGTTAAGCTGACCCATGACCCCGAGGCGATGACCGATCTGCCGCGGGCGTTGCGGGCACATCTCGCAACGGAGACGCGCATGGGCAGTTTGCGCCTGGTGCGTCTGCAGCGTGGCGATGACGGGCTGACACGCAAGGCGCTGTTTGCGCTTCCCGATGGCTCGGTGGTCGAGACAGTCTTGATGATCTACCCGGATCGGGCAACGGTCTGTGTTTCAACACAGGCCGGGTGCGCCATGGGTTGCGTCTTCTGTGCTACCGGCAAACTTGGGTTGCTGCGCAATCTCAGCAGCGGCTCCAGCACCAC
>CAKZQX010000850.1 GCA_937141995.1 uncultured Chloroflexaceae bacterium
CTTGCGCCGATCAGCTTTTTGCGACCCGCCCTCGATATTCCCTACTGTCACCACGAGAAGTGGGATGGAACCGGTTACCCGCATGGGCTGCGCGGCGAACAGATTCCCTTCGCCGCGCGGATCTTCGCTTTAATCGATGTCTGGGATGCGCTCTGCTCGGATCGACCCTACCACGCTGCCTGGCCCCGAGATAAAGTGCTTGAGTATGTTCGTTCACTGGCCGGCACCCACTTTGACCCGCAGGTTGTCGAGGTTTTCCTCAAGCATTTTCCGCAACTTATGAAGATTGATGATCGCCGGCGGTAGCTTGCGTCCCTACGTCTGAATTCTGCAAAAAGTAGCGCAGATCCCCCAGGGGGATCGCCACCCAGTCCGGGCGGTTGGTTAGCTCATACTCCAGTTCGTACATGCCCCGCTCAAGCAGGAAGATTTTTAACAGCAGGCTCATCTCCTCGGTTGTCCGGGGCAGCAGGGAGTTGCCGTCGGCAAGCATGCAATAGGCTTGCAGAAAAGCAACGCCAACCCAATATTGCCAGAAGCGCACCCACCCTTCCCCATCATCCAGATGCTGCCCCGCTTTACGCTGATCGGCAAATGCTACATGCGCCGCGTAGTGAAATGAGCGGAGCATGCCGGCAACATCGCGCAGCGGTGAGCGTTTGAGCCGCCGCTCAAAAAGCGGTCGCTGCGGTTCGCCCTCGAAGTCAATAATGGTAAAGTCCTGGTCGGTACACAACACCTGCATCAGATGGTAGTTGTTATGACAGCGGATGCGCATCCCGGTAAAAGTGCGTTCCAGGATTGCATGAAACTGATCAATCAATATCGCCTTCTGATCGAGTAACTGCCGGGCATCCTCCTGTAGTTCCTCGGGCAGGGTTGCTCGTCGTCGCCGCAGGTTATCCAGCACATTCAGAGTGAGGGCGCGCGCCGTCTGGTAGACCGAGCGCTGGTAGAACGAGTTAAATGGCTCCGGCGCAAAGCCGGGGGTGTCGGTGTCGGCTGCCAGCGTATGGTGCAGTTCGGCGGTGCGCTGCCCCAGCAGCCGCGCCTTCGTCAGGGTAGCACCAATCAGTTCATGCGCCAGGGCCGGCAGTTCCTGATCGGTCTGCTCCAACAGCGTGGTCAGTGAACCGGGAACCACGGGTAGCTCGGCAGCCGTTGCCGCGACACGTTCAAAATAGCCGCGCAGATCATCCAGGAAGTCATGCCATGCGTCACCCTGGTTGCCCATAAACTGCTGCAGGATTGCCAGCGTCATCGGCGGGGTGCGGCGGCGGTGATAGGTCAGGTCGCCGGCGATGGCGGGGCTATGCCCGAACCCCTGCTCCGTCAAGAACTGCCCCAGTTCCAGGTCGGGGTTGCTGCCCTCATCAATGCGTCGGAACAGCTTCAGCACCGCATGCTCATCGTAGGCGGCGGCGGTGTTGGCATGCTTCCGCTGGAGAATGCGCAAATTGCGTACATTCTCAACAATGTGCTGGATCGATGCAAGGACCGGGGTAGGCGTTCCCATCAGCACTCCGGCGGTTCCCAATAAACGCTGCTGGTGGGAGATCCTGGTGACCAGCGCCTGATTAAAGCGCAGATCCCAGATTGCATCGTACAAGATGCCCGGTTCCGCCTGATCGTTCTGATCATCCGGATCGTTTTCGGCAATCTCGGCGATGATCGCGTTGGCGAACCGCTCGCGGGCATATCGGGCTATCTCACCATGGGCATAGGTCAGCGGAAGCGTGTAGATCTCCGGGTCGGCATCGCTATACTCCACCCGGATCAGGCAGATGTAGAGCGCGGGCTCCTCGTCCGAAACGGTGATGACTTCCCGGATCGTCATCGACAGGATCGTCTGGTGCCAGCCGGTAAACCAGGGCTGCGTCCGAAAATAGTTCGGCAGGATCGCCTCCAGGTCGGCGCGGGCGTTGCGCCAGACCAGATCTTCCCAGGAGTCGGCCACCCGCAGCCGGGGGACTGGTCGTTCGGTCGCTCCCGGCGGTAGAACAGTGCGATCATTCCTGGACGGCTCCAGGGCGAACCATTGGAAGCTGTGCGGCCCCAGGGTCAGCAGGTAGGGCAGTTCGCCGATGGTGGGAAACGGCGTGCGCCCAAACAGTTCAATCGGTACCTGCCCCGCGTAGTCCTGCAGATCCAGTTCAACATACTGTGTAAAGCGTGACAGGTTGGCAACAATCAGGATGACCTCGTCTTCATAGCGGCGAATAAAGGCCAGGATCTTGTGATTGTCCGGGTGTAGCAACGTGATACTCCCCCGGCCAAAAGCTTTGTAGCGCTTGCGCATCCCGATCATCTGTTGCAGCCAGCAGAGCAGCGAGTGCGGGTTGATCTGTTGCGCCTCAACATGCAGTGTTTCGTGGTGGTACTCGTGATCAACAATCAGCGGCAGGTAGAGTTGCTGTGGATGCGACCGCGAGAAGCCGGCATTGCGGTCGGCATTCCACTG
>CAKZQX010000851.1 GCA_937141995.1 uncultured Chloroflexaceae bacterium
CCGCTGCATAACTTCGTCAACGAGCCGAAAACAGAGATGCGGTCTGTAAGCCATCAAGATCAGGCGGGTTGTGTTTGATCCCAGGTCAATAATACCGATGCGCTCTTCCATTGGTGCCTCATTACGTTGTGAAATTTGCCTCTATAAGTGGTCTATTGCAAAAGGCGTGCCGTCCCTGGTATCATGGAGCTATGCAACCAGAGATTGATGTTCACTGCCGCGCCGACTATGCCTATCCCGGCCGGCCGCTGCATTTTACCTGGGAAGCTCGCACCTACACTGTTGAGCAACTCCTGTCTCCCTGGCGCGAACCGGATGTCTATGGCTTTCAAGTTGCTGCGGAGGGGCAGATCTTTGATCTGGCCTATCTGCCGCATGCCGACAGATGGGTGCTACGGCGCGTGCAGCGGCGTGTCGGGTAATGGCATTCCCGGTGGTTCGATGATCATTCACACGCGTTACGCGGTCACTGAACCGAATGCGTATTTCGCCTCCGGCAGGGCGGAAGGAACCGTCTTTGTTTGATGAACACTGAAAAAATCCGAATATATGAGGACCGGACGGCATGTACCACCGTACAGCCCGGACTCTGGAGTCCCGGCTTCAGCCGGTGAACGGCCGTCAACCGGCTAAAGCCGGGACTCCTGGAGCAATGTCCGGATGAATTTTTCAAACTTCATCAAATTCACCGTGTAACTGCTGTCACTCAGCGTACATTACCAGATCTCTCCGCATAGACTAACGCAGGATCTCAGCTAAATGGACTACGACCGTTTCCAGATCGGCATAATCGATCACCAGCGGTGGCAACAATCGCAACACATTCGGGCCGGCCGGCAGCGCCAGCACGCCGCGCTCCAGCAGGGCGCTAAGATAGGGCTGGACCCGCTGCTTCAGTTCCAGGCCCACAAGCAATCCTTGCCCGCGCACCTCGCGCACCTGGGGCGATGCCAATGCATGCAGGCGCTCCAGCAACCATGTGCCCTTCTCGGCCGCCTGCCCCGGCAGATCGTCGTCCTGCATCACCCGCAGCGCCGCATGCGCCGCCGCACAGAGCAGCGGATTGCCGCCGAAGGTGGTACCATGCGCGCCGCCGGGCAGCGTGCCATGCCGCTCGTGCAGGACCACCGCGCCCATCGGCAGGCCCCCCGCCATACTCTTGGCAAGCGCCAGCATATCGGGAATCACGCCGCTATGCTCAACCGCAAACAGCTTCCCGGTGCGCCCGAAGCCAGTCTGCACCTCGTCCAGCAGCAGCAGCGCGCCCTGCTCATCACAAATGCGGCGCGCGCCTTCCAGGTAGCCCGCGTCGGCGGGACGCA
This sequence comes from uncultured Chloroflexaceae bacterium, assembly GCA_937141995.1. GTDB lineage: Bacteria > Chloroflexota > Chloroflexia > Chloroflexales > Chloroflexaceae > CAKZQX01. The sequence goes on from CAKZQX010000851.1 coordinate 1,323, forward strand.
CCCCGCCCTCGCCCTGCACCGGCTCCAGCAGGACGGCTGCCGTCTGCGCGTTGACGGCTTCCGCCAGCGCCTCCAGATTGTTGTAGGGCACATGCGCAAATTCGGGCACCAGGGGCATAAACGGTTTCCGATATTTGGCATCCCAGGTGGCACTCAGCGCGCCAAAGGTACGCCCATGGAAACCGCGCATCGTCGCCACAATCCGTGGGCGTCCCGTCAACAGGCGCGCAAACTTGAGACTCGCCTCAATCGCCTCCGCCCCGCTGTTGCAGAGGAAGATACGCGCGGGAAAGGGCAGTGCGGCCGCCAGCGCCTCCAGGTAGGCCGCCCGTTGATCATTGTGAAAGATCTCCGGGCAACTGATCAGCCGGGCCGCCTGATCCTGCACGGCGGCGATCAGCGCGGGGTGGCTGTGGCCCAGGTTGGCCGCGCCCTGCCCACCTACGCAGTCGATAAACATCCGCCCTTCGGCATCCCACAGGTGTGCGCCGCGGCCCTGCACAATCGTAACCGGGCGCTTGGGATAGAGGCCCACCTCATAGCGCTGCTCAATAGAGATAAGTTCGGTATTTTGCATCATGCCTGTAGCAACCACTGCCGACGCTGCCGCACACGTCAGACCGACGCTGCAACACGGGCAGCCAGGTTGAGAATGAAACGGCTCCAGGAAAAACAATCAGTATGATCATTATAGCACGGGGGGAAACAAACCCGACGGGCGAGCATGTCTGCCCGCCCGTTGCACATGGGGGAATGAGGGATGTCTACCACACGACCACTCGCAACATGTGGTACGTCTGGCGCGTAGTAGATCATGCCACACGCGAATGAATGCTATATGAGTCCGGTATGAGGACCAGATGAGAGATACCGTACCATGACATCTGTTACGACAATTCTACAGGGACGTTACGAACTTCAGCAGTTGTTGGGGCAGGGCGGGTTTGGGGCCGTCTACCGCGCGTACGACCGCCGCCTGCAAACGACCGTTGCCATTAAAGAGACGTTTGATCACTCGCCCGAGGCCGGCCAGCAGTTTGAGTTTGAGGCGCGACTGCTGGCGGGTCTGCGCCACCCGGGGCTGCCCACCGTAACCGACTATTTCATGGAGCAGGACGGGCAGTATCTGGTGATGGACTATGTGCCGGGCGAGGATCTGAGCAGCCACCTGGCACGCCAACCCCAGGGCCGCATGCCGGTCGCAGCGATTATGCCCATCCTCGCGTCCCTGCTGGATGCGCTGGAGTATATGCACACTCATGTGCCGCCGATCATCCACCGCGATATCAAGCCGGACAATATTCGCATCACGCCGGAAGGCCAGGTCTTCCTGGTTGACTTTGGGCTGGCGAAAGCCTACAACCCGGCCCTGAAAACCACCGCCGGCGCGCGGGCGGTCACGCCGGGCTTCGCACCGCTAGAGCAGTATGGCATGGGCACCACCGATATCCGCTCGGACCTCTACGCGCTGGGGGCGACGCTCTACACCCTGTTGAGCGGCACCGAGGTGCCCGAAGCGCCCCAGCGCGCGCTCCAGGATACACTGCTGCCGCTGCGCCGGCACAACCCGGATGTACCTACGCAGTTGGAAGCCGTGGTGATGCGATTGCTGGCGATGCAGCCCGCCGACCGCTACCCGGATGTTGCCACGCTGCGCCGCGATCTGCCGACCATCCCGGAGCCGTCGGGGAAGCTGGTACAGACCCACGCCCACCGCGAAGCTCAATCCGCCGCCCGCTCCGCACCGGCAACGGACAGCGCCCCTGGCGCGGGGATCACCACCCGGGTGCTTACGCCGGCCCTGCCGGATAGCCTGACCTATGCGGCCCTCTGGCGCAGGTTCGCCGCCACCCTGGTTGACGGCATGCTCATCCTGGTGTGCAGCATGCTGCTGGGCGAGGTCATCGGGCTGACGTTGCGGATTCTGCCCACCATCGCAGCCTGGCTGATCGGGGCGCTGCTCGTCTGGTTGTACTACCCGCTGCTGGAGAGTTCGGCCTGGCAG
>CAKZQX010000852.1 GCA_937141995.1 uncultured Chloroflexaceae bacterium
AATACCTGATTTGTCTGGTGGCGACGGTAGTAAGTATTTTGACCTTCTTCTCGATGTTGAAGATCTGGAATGAGGTCTTCTGGAAACAGTTGCCGGAGTCGGCGCAGGAACCACAACGCGCAACGCCGGGGTTAGTGGTTCCGGGCGCGATTCTCGTTCTGATGAGCCTGCTGATTGGCTTTGGCGCGGGACCGGCACTGGACTACAGTACCCTGGCGGCGGATCAGGCGCTTGATGTGGCCGGCTATGTCACCGATGTCTGTGGTGCTACCGGATGCGAGCCACCGGCACTGGGGCAGCCGGTTGACCCGGCGAATATGCGCGCATTGACGATGGATATAATCCCGGAGATGGACGAGTAGGACAACCCTGCCCGGCCAATCCGGGGACAAGAGGAGGCCGCTATGCGTATGGCGTTACTCAATTTTATTCTGGCACTGGTCTGGATGGCGCTGAGAGCATCATTTACACCGGTGGATTTTGTTGTCGGTTTTGTGATTGGGTTTGGGATTATTATGCTGACCCAACGCGCATTTGGTGTCACTTCCAGCAACTATGGCCGGCGAAGCCGGCGAATTTTTCGCTTCATCGGCTTTACCTTCTGGAATATCATCAAGGCCAATATCGCCGTCGCCAGGGTGGTGCTATCCCCACAGATGGAAGTCCATCCGGGTATTCTGGCCGTAACAATGGACTCATGTAGTGATATTGGGATGACTTCGCTGGCAAATCTGATTACGCTCACGCCCGGGACACTAACGCTGGATGTGGCGAGCGATACATGTACGCTCTACATCCACTTTATGAATGTTGACGATCCCGATGCCCTGCGAAGTGAAATCAAGAACTACTTTGAGCGGCGGGTTGTGGAGGTGTTTGAATAATGACCCTGTTTAACCTGTTCATGACGATACTGCTCACTATTCTGGCCCTATCAATGGCCCTGTCGGCACTGCGGTTGCTGCGCGGGCCAAGCATTCCGGATCGGGCACTGGCCTTTGATGTAATTATGGTGCATGTGGTGGGCTTGATTGCGCTCTATGCCATCCTGGTCCGCGAGGCATTGCTGATCGATGCTGTTATTATCGTAGCGGTGCTGGGCTTTCTGGGAACGGTAGCTATTGCACGTTATGTCGAGCGGGGCGACGAGCAAGGGAGAAATTGATGGTATTTTTACAAGAACTTGTAACGGTGCTGCTGGTACTGGTTGGCGTGTCGTTTATGGTACTCTCGTCAATCGGGTTGTTGCGCCTGCCCGATGTCTACACACGCATGCACGCCGGCGGCAAGTCGAGTACGCTGGGGATTATTGCCGTGCTGCTTGCTGTGGCTGTGCATACCGGGACGCTGGTGGCGGTTGGGAAAATGCTTGCACTGATTGGCTTCTTCTTTCTGACGGCTCCCGTCGCTGCCCATATGCTGGGGCGAGCAGCCTATCGCACCCATGTCCCATTTGTGGTTGAACCGCTCCAGGATGAACTGGCAGATCATTATAACTCGGAGCGTCATGGCCTGCCCCCTTCCCAGGTTTTACCTGAGCCGGAGATGGGGGCAGAGTAATTTTGTGTAACCGAATGTTGAAATGTTGTCTCCTTCACTTCCACCCTTCTCTCCGCCTGGATAAGCGCTTAACAGAGCCTCAACGGAGGGAATAGCTGTTTTGCTTCCCTGTGATTATAGTATAGTGGGTGCAGGATCAAGCAGAGTTGCACCTGGTCGGGCGTTGTATAGCGGTCCCCGACCAAGTTTTTGATTCCTGCAACCAGGTATTCTTCTGAAATAGCACGGTTGGTACGCAGATTGCAGTGCCGGCACTGTTGGCATGCACACCGGCATACCACTACCGGCGATTTGCCGGTGTGCCGCGCTCCGGATAGCTCGCTCATATCCTGATAAAAACTGGTTATCTGCATTGCACAGAAAGGAAACCTGCGCTATGGAAGAAGTCGGTATGGGCTTTGGACTGACGCTGCTGGCAATTGCCGTGATCCTGCTTACCGCCAAACTCTCGAACCTGGTCGAGAATTTTGGTCAACCGGCGGTGCTGGGGGAACTGGTAGTCGGCATGATCCTGGGGAATCTCATATTTCTGAATGTCGGGTTCTTTGAACTGGTCAAGGAAAACGAGGTGATCACTTTCCTGGCCGAACTGGGGGTGATCATTCTCCTCTTCCAGGTTGGCCTGGAATCGAACCTGGCAACCATGCGGCAAGTGGGCGCACGGGCCGGGTTAGTTGCAATTGTCGGTGTGGTGGTTCCCTTTGTTTTGGGAACCTATATCGTCGGACCACTGCTGCTGCCGGGACTTGACTCCAATGCCTATATCTTTCTGGGCGCGACCCTGACGGCCACATCGGTCGGCATTACCGCGCGGGTCTTCCGCGATCTCGGGCGATTACAAGACCGGGAGGCCCAGATCGTGCTGGGCGCAGCCGTCATTGACGATGTGCTTGGTCTGATTATTCTGGCGGTGGTGTCGGCAATTGTCACGCTAGGCAGCGTGAGTGTGCTGGATATTGGCTGGATTGCGCTCAAAGCGCTGCTCTTTCTGGTTGGTGCAACGGCAATAGGAAAACTGATGGGACCGTACATTGGTGCCGGGTTCTCCAAAATCCAGTGGGGCATCGGTATGAAGTTTGTCTCGGCCATCAGCGCCTGTCTGATCTTTGCATTTCTCGCCGAAGTGATTGGCCTGGCTCCGATTGTCGGTGCGTTTGCCGCCGGGTTGGTTCTTGACCCGGTCTACTTCAAGCATTTTGCCAGCGCCAAGGTGATTGAGGATATGCGTGAAGCGGTCCATGCGCCTGAGACTGATTCTGAAACCCGGAACCGCCTGGAACGGATTATCGAGCACCATTCGCACCATCATGTCGAGGATCTGATCGAGCCGTTGAGCTATTTTCTGGTGCCAATCTTTTTTGTGCGTACGGGTATGGAGGTCAATCTGGCATCGTTGCTTGATCTGCAAATTATCCTGGTGGCCCTGGGGGTGACGGTCGTGGCATTTGCGGGCAAGATCGTTGCCGGCTATGTGGCGGGGGATGTCCGTCGGGCCGTTGTCGGCTGGGGCATGGTACCGCGTGGTGAGGTCGGGTTGATTTTTGCCTCGATTGGGCAATCGCTGGGGGTGATTTCCGAAGGGCTCTTCTCGGTGATTGTGATTATGGTGATTTTGAGTACGCTGATTACGCCAACGGTATTGACAATATTGTTGAAACGACAGGATGCGCCGCAAGATGCGCCGGTACCACAACAAGTTTAGCCTGCTGGTCGTGCTGCTGGTCAGTCTGCTGCTGCCGGCAGCATGCAGCACAACAAACAATGCAACCGATACGACCGATCCAGCGGAACCGGGTTCCCCGGCAGTGTCCAATGTGACACTGCCCGCCGGTTTCCGCGCTACGGTGTATGCGACCAGGTTGCGCGGGCCGACTGCCATGAACTTTGGACCCGGGGGTGCGCTGTTTATAACCCAACTAAACGGGCCGGAGAATGCCGGAACCGGGCAGGTAGTGCGGATTGATGCTCCCGGCGCGGAGCCGGTGCCGGTGCTGGAGAATCTGCTCAAGCCGACCGGTCTGGCCTGGCGGGATGATGCGCTGTTTGTGGTCCTTCAACGCGATGTGATCCGTGTGCGCCGCGATGCAGTCGGGCAATTAGGAGAGCCGGAGATAATCGTGCGCGATCTGCCGTTTAACAGCCGTTCAACCGGGCAGATCACGCTACTGCCGGATGATCGCCTGCTGTTCGAGTCGTCCGGCACGCTCAGTAACCCGGAGTCGGGAAAACTGCTGACGCTGGCACCGGGGGAGGAGACACCGCAGGAACTGGCGCGTGGTTTCAAGAATGCCTATGCCCACGCGGTTGACCCGGCGACAGGGCAGATCTACACAACCGAGATCGGCGATGGGCTGATGAATGGTGAACCGCCGCCGGAGGAGATCAACCTGGTGCAGCCGGGGGCGCACTATGGCTGGCCGCGCTGCTACGCCGACCGCGAACCGGCTGCAAATAACGGCGGCACCGAGGAGTTTTGCGCAACCACCGTGCCGCCGGTCATTACCTTTCCGCCGCGCACCACACCGACCGGACTGGCATTCTATGCCGGTGAGGATTTCCCGCCGGACTATCGGGATGCGCTCTATGTGGCGCTCTGGCAGGGCGACCCACCGCGAGTCTGGCGCGTGACGCTGTCACAGGTGGGCGACCGGGTGACGGGCGCGGCAACGCCGTTTATCGACGGTATGGAACGCCCCATGGATCTGCTGCCCCATCCGGATGGCGGGCTGCTGGCGCTGGATTTTGGGGCGGGGGTGGTGTATCGGATAGAGTAAAGTCAGTCAGGCTCCATTAGATTTCATCACAGAATTTGCGAGGTATGCGGTCTGCTCCACAATCTGCAACTTCTGCAACGGTGTGACCCGCGCAAACACCCGGATGGATTTGATGGTCTCTAACAACTCCGGGGTGACAACTTCTCCCAGTTCCTCCAGTTGGCGTCCGGTAAGAATATCGTCCCAGTCGGTAGTCATGATTGCGATGCAGCCGGGCCGCGTAGCGCCGTTCCGACTCAAACGTATCTCGCCCACGACAATGGTATCACGGCGAATCCAGCGCGGGTCCAGCCCCAGTTTGTAGGCAAACGCCGGCAGCGCCACATCCACCGCATCACCATGATAGTGCCATTCCTCTTGCTCGCGCGTTAACCCGGCTTCATTGCAGCGGATCGCCACCAGCGCCAGCCGTTCCAGGTGCGCATGCTCCCCGGCAAAGATGGGATTATCCGCCGCGTCCAGAATTGCTCCATCGCCGCTGTAACCTTCGCCCGATACCGAAACCTGTTTACCCGAGGGCAGTGTCAACTGTCTGACCGTCTGTTTATTCACCATGAACGTACCGGTTTTATCGCTGGCGATATAGGCACAACTGCCCAATCCTTCAACCGCCGTCAGCTTACGCACCAGCCGCATGACGCTACGCCATGCGGCTGGTCCCAATCGCGAGCGCCACCGTCAGGGCAACCGGCAGTCCCTCAGGAATGGCCGACACCGCCAGCGCCACCGCCAGAAAAAACACCTCCGTGTAGGGAATACCACGCCCCAGCGCAATCAGTGCCAGGATCGCGCCGGCCCCCAGCACCAGCACACTGATCTGGCGGGCAAAGCGCTCCATCCAAATCACCAGCGGAGGTTTGGTTATCACCGCAGCCGTCACCGTCCCGGTAATCATCCCGACCTCGGTCTGCAAGCCGGTGGCGACCACAATGCCCACACCCCGCCCCGCAGTCACGGTTGCGCCCGCGAACAGGATGTTCGTACGCTCATTAATGGGAATATCCGGCGCAAGCGGCGTAGTCTGCTTCGCCACGGCGAGCGATTCCCCCGTCAGAAAGGACTCATCGACGGTCAGGTTCTTCACCTGGATCAGCCGCAGATCGGCGGGAATGCGATTGCCCGACTCCAGCAGCACAATATCGCCCGGCACCAGTTCTTCCGCCGCAAGCCGGCGCTCACTGCAGGCACGCCGC
>CAKZQX010000853.1 GCA_937141995.1 uncultured Chloroflexaceae bacterium
CCTGGTCTTCAGTGATGACAGTCGGGCCGATATTGCGCAGGCCATGCGCCGCATGCGCGCCGACGGAATTGGCCCCGATCAGGTAACGGAAGAGTTGCTGAGTTCCTACCTGGTAACACGCAGTATACCTGATCCCGATCTGATCATCCAGACGGGCGGGCGCTTGCGGTTGGGAAACTTTCTGCTCTGGCAGGCAGCCTATGCCGAATATTATGCCGCTCCTGTCGGCTGGCTGGACTTTGACCATGCTGCACTGCGGGCCGCTATCGCTGCCTATGCCGCGCGCGAACGCCGCTTTGGGGCTATTTTCACCGCCCCAACCGATTGCGATTGAGGAGGTACTGTATGCAACCGATGGCACAGCGAATAAACCCACCCGCACGCAAGCAACCGATCCGCCCCCCCGTCGGGCATGAACACACCGGCCGGGTCATTCCCCGGCATATTGCCTTCATTATGGATGGCAATGGACGCTGGGCAACTATGCGCGGCCTGCAGCGCAGCGTGGGTCATAAATATGGGCGTGAGCATATTCTCACCGTGGCTGAGATGTGTTACGACCTCGGTGTGCAGGTAATCTCCTGCTTCGCCTGGTCAACCGAGAATTGGAACCGACCACAACCTGAGATTGACTACATTATGCGATCAACCGAAAAGCATCTGCTACGCTTTGTCCATCAACTGCATGCGAAAAAGATTCGATTTATGCATACCGGGAGCCGGCACGAATTACCGGAGAGTGTCCTACGGGTGATTGACGCTGCCGTGGAGTTGACCCGGTCACACACCGAGCGGATCTTCAACCTGGTGCTGAACTATAGCGGGCGCGCCGAGTTATTGGATGTAGCGCGGCAGATGCTGGCGCAACCGCTCCCCGCCGAGGAAATTACCGAGACTGCGATTGATGCGCGGCTGTGGACTGCCGGGTTGCCGGAGGTTGATCTGCTGTTTCGCAGCAGTGGCGAACAGCGCATCAGTAACTACATGCTCTGGCAGAGCGCCCATGCCCATCTGTATGTTACGGACAACCACTGGCCGGTGATTACGAAACAGGATATTGAGCAGGGCATCGAGAGTTACAACCGCAGTGTACACCAGGAGAGGAGAGTTTGATGCTTCTGCACCGACGCAAACACCGCCGGCAGGCATGCGCACTTCTCAGTACCGCGCCGCCGGACAGTGCGCCGCCGGTCCAGTTATGCCAGGTAGACAAGATCTACCAGACGCCCCGGGGTGCATTTGCCGCCCTGAAGCAGATCAATCTGATCATTGCAGCCGGCGAGTTTGTGGCAGTGACCGGGCGTTCGGGCAGTGGCAAATCCACCCTGCTCAATATGATCACCGGCATCGACCGGCCCAGTGCCGGCACGGCGTTGGTAGCGGATGCCCCATTGCATGCGCTGAACGAGGATCAGATGGCGTTCTGGCGCGGGCAATATGTGGGGATCATTTTTCAATTCTTTCAACTGTTGCCCACGTTAACCATTTTGGAAAACATTATGCTGCCGATGGAGTTTTCCGGGCAGCACACGGCCCGCTGGCGACACGAGCGCGCCCTGACACTGCTGGAAGCGGTCAATCTGGTAGATCAGGCCCACAAACTGCCCGCCATGCTGTCGGGTGGGCAGCAGCAACGGGTAGCCGTTGCGCGGGCGCTGGCAAATGATCCTCCATTACTGGTTGCCGATGAGCCAACCGGCAATCTCGACACACATAACGCGCGGATGGTAGTTGCCCTGCTGGACAACCTGGCCCGCCAGGGCAAAACCGTGGTGATGGTCACGCATGATCAGGAGTTGGCACGGCACGCAAACCGGATAGTCCATCTGGAGGATGGGCGCATTGTTGGTCAATAGGCTCGCAGGGCAAACGACGGGTCGCCCCCACCAGACGAATGGAAACACAATGCTTACCATGCCCATACAGTGGCGCAAAACCCGACAAGATTTTCTTGCCGAAAAATTTCGTAGTCTGCTGGCTATTCTCTCAATTGCCGTTGGCATGTATGCCGGCAGTACCGTGCTACGCACCCATGCCATCCTGACACGCGAGCTGCAGCAGAGCTACCAGGCGATCCGACCGGCCGACGCGCGCCTGACGCTCAGCCCGTTTGCGGACGACTTTGTGCAGAGCGTCGCCCGGATCGAGGGCGTGCAGCGGGTTGAAGGCTATACCGAAGCATCCGCGCATGTGCTGACCGAACCGCATGCCCGCCTGCGGTTACGTCTGTTTGCGTTTCCCGATTTCAACGATCTGCAGATTGACCAGATCCGCCCGCACGCCGGGCAACCCGTTCCGCCAGAGGGCACCATCCTGCTGGAGCAATCAACGGCGAAGGTGCTCAAGCTACAGGTGGGTGATCAGATCACGATTGAAACTGCCGGCGATAAAATTGTCACGCTGCCGGTGGCGGGCATTGTCAGCGATCTGACCCGCCTGCCCACAGATATGATTGATGTAGCCTACGGCTATATCACCCGCGATACCCTGGAGACGCTGGGTGAGCCGACTGCCTTTACCAATCTGCGGCTGCTTGTGCGCGGCGATCCCGCTGATGAAGCCCGGATCAACTCCACTGTCCGGGAAGTGCGCACAAAAGCTGAGCGAGCCGGATTACGCGTGCCGGCGGAGGAGATCCCTGAACCGGGGCAACCCCCGCTGCATAATGTTATCCAGTCGAGCCTACTGATCCTGGGACTTGTCAGCCTGCTGGCGCTCTGCCTGAGCGTGTTTCTGGTAGTCAATACGATTACGGCGCTGTTAGCCCGGCACATCCGGCAGATTGGCATTATGAAAGCCATCGGCGCACGGAACGGCCAGATCCTGCGCATGTATCTGTTGACCGTGGGGCTGTATGGAGTATGCGCGCTGCTGCCCGCAATCCCGCCGGCAATTATCAGTTCCATTGCTCTGGCGCACTTCAATGCCGGCTTCTTCAATTTTAACCTGGCGAGCGTGACGGTCCCACCAGCGATATGGGCCATCGAAGGTGTGGCCGGACTGGGGCTACCTCTGCTGGCGGCGCTCTGGCCGGTCTATCGTGGCACACGCGTCACTGTTCAGGAGGCGCTCAGCCAGGCAGGGACGGCGGCCCCCCGCTTTGGGAGCAGTCCCCTGGATCGGCTGCTGGGCCGGCTGCGCTTCCTGAATGCCACACTGCTCTATGCCTTGCGCAATAGCTTTCGGCGCAAAGGTCGGCTGGCCCTGGTCGTCCTGACCTTAAGCACCGTCAGTGCCATCTTTATCACCGTGGTCAGTCTGCATGGGGCGTTTATCCGCAGCATCGACACCGTCTCGAACTACTGGCGGCAGGATATTACGCTCTACCTGAAGCAGCCCTACCGCACCAACCGCGTTGCGCAGGTGCTGCAAGATTTTCCCAGCATTGTGCGTATTGAACCGCGCGGGCGCGGCACCTTCTTCCGGCTTGATGCCGGCGGCCTCGAAGCTGAAGAACGTGCCGGTGCGGCCGCAGCCGGCCTGGATGTCGTCGACGATGAGCAGGATGTCACGCGCGCGGCACACCCGTTCGAG
>CAKZQX010000854.1 GCA_937141995.1 uncultured Chloroflexaceae bacterium
CGTAGCGGTACAGATCAGCGCCCCCAACTCCATAATTGCCTGGTTCCAGGTCCAGCCCTGACCGGGCGGAATCACCGCCTGCCCCAGGGCCAGCAGTTCCCGATCCGGCGTGGCCGGCGGCTGATCCTCGGGGCCGACCAGGCAGCGCCGTAATGCCCGGCGGATGTTGGTATCCATAAAGGCCACATCCTGTTCAAAGGCAAAGCAGGCGACCGCGCCGGCGGTGTAGGGACCGATGCCGGGCAATTGGCGCAGTTCGGCCACGCTCCGGGGAAACGCGCCGCCATACTCCTCCAGAACGGCCCGCGCTGTCCGCTGGAGATTAACGGCGCGGCGGTTGTAGCCCAACCCGGCCCACATACGAATAACCTCGGCGGTGGGAGCAGCGGCAAGATCTTCCAGGGTGGGAAATACTTCCAGGAAGGCGACATATTTGGGCCGCACCCGCTCGACCTGTGTCTGCTGGAGCATAATCTCGGCAACCAGAACCTGGTAGGGGTCGCGCGTTTTGCGCCAGGGCAGGTCGCGCGCAGCGCCGGCAAACCAGGCCAGCAGATGCTGCTGGAGGGTTGCCAGTGCGGTTGCTGTGGGCGGGCAAACTGTTGCGTTGGAGTCCATGGGCTATGCCGTGGCTGGAGCACTTCCCTGGCTCTCACGGCGGGCTTCGATGACGTTGGGAATGCGGTTAATTTTATCAAGCAGCAGCGTCAGTTGATCGAGGCTCTGAATCGTAATCTGGATAACCAGCATCGTACGGCCCTGCTTGCGTACCGGTACCTGGTGGACCTCTTCAATGTTGACTTCGGCATCGGCGATAATGCTGGAGATATCCCGCCACAACCCGACCCGATCCCAGGACTCAATCCGAATGGGGACAGGATAGCCCCGGGGACTCTCGTCACCCCAGAAGACATCGATCAAACGCTCTTTGTTGCGCTCATTCACCACCGTACGACAGTCCGCGCGATGGATCGTAATGCCTTTGCCGCGCGTGACATATCCCACAATCGGCTCACCCGCAACCGGATTACAACAGCGGGCCAGTCGGGTCAACACGCCACCTGCGCCGCGAACTTTGATGCCGTTTTCATCGGTGCGGGGCGGGGCAGATGGGGTAAAGTTGGGGATAAGTGCCAGTTCATCGTCGTGGGGTTCGGTCTGCTGGGCCAACACTTTCTGGACAACCTGGCGCGCAGTCGTCTCACCACCGCCGATCAGGGCAAACAGATCCTCAGTGCTGCGTGCGCCCCAGATCGAGACAATCTCGTCGAAGGCCATCGTTGCCAGGCCCAGTCGCTTGAGTTCCTTCTCCAGCAGATCGCGCCCGGCGGTAATGTTCTCGTCGCGCTCCTGCCGACGGAAGTAGCGCCGAATATGGTTGCGGGCACTGCTTGTCTCCACAAAGTTGAGCCAGTCCCGACTGGGACCACGCGGCGCTTTGCTGGTCATAATATGGATAATTTCGCCGTTGCGCAACTGGTGGTCGAGAGATACCAGGCGACCATTGATTTTGGCACCAACGCAGCGATGCCCGACTTCGCTGTGGATGCGGTAGGCAAAATCTACCGGCGTGCTGCCGACGGGCAGGTCAATAATCTTGCCCTTGGGCGTAAAGACATAGACCTGATCCTGAAAAACATCGCTTTTGAGGCTCTCGACAAACTCGCGCGCGTCGGTCATCTCGCGCCGCCACTCGATCAGGCCACGCAGCCAGGTCAGCTTCGTCTCAAAGTTCGTATCGTTTCGACCAAAGCCTTCTTTGTAGCGCCAGTGCGCCGCAATCCCGTGATCGGCGACCTCGTGCATCTCCTCCGTCCGGATCTGCACTTCACAGGGCGTTCCACCGGGGATCAGCACCGTCGTATGCAGCGAACGGTACATACTCTCCTTGGGCACGGCAATGTAGTCGTCAAACTCTGAGAGGATCGGTTTCCAGATATTATGCACAATTCCCAGCACCCGGTAGCACTCACTGACCTCGTTGACAATCACTCGCACCGCCAGCAGATCGAAGATCTGGTCAAGATTAACGCCTTTGCGCTCCATCTTGCGATAAATTGAATAGATATGTTTGGGGCGACCGCTGATAGAAGCGGTAATATGTTCTTTATCGAGCGTTTGCCTGAGCCGGGCCATCACCCGCTGCACGATACGCTCGCGCGCTTCGCGGCGCAGCATCAGTTGCTGGGCAATCTCGCGGTACTTCTCCGGTTGGAGGGTTTTGAAGGAGAGATCTTCTAATTCAGACTTGATCTGCCAGATGCCCAGGCGATGCGCCAGCGGCGCGTAGATCTCCAGGGTTTCGCGGGCTACCCGGCCCTGCTGTTCCTGCGATGTCGCGCCGAGTGTACGCATATTGTGCAGCCGGTCAGCCAGTTTGATCAGCACCACGCGGGGATCATCGGCCATGGCGATAAACATTTTGCGATAGGTGCCGGCCTGGGCTTCTTCTTTGCTGCGTGCCTCCAGCACCGATAGCTTGGTGACGCCATCAACCAGATGGGTAATTTCCGCGCCGAAGAGTTGCTCCAGTTGCGCCAGCGAGACGCCGGTATCTTCAACAACATCGTGCAGCAGGGCCGCGGCAATAGAGCCGGTATCGACCTGCAGATCGAGCAGAATACTGGCGACAGCCACCGGATGATCGATGTAGGGCTCACCGCTCCGCCGCTTTTGCCCTTCGTGTGCAATAAAGGCAACCGCATATGCCTGGCGTAAAATCTCTTCATCGGCATCCGGGTAGTAGGAGTGCAAGCGACCAATCAGGGCATTAACTGTGGGGCTGTGTAAAGTGTCTGGCGAGAGGAGTTCGTCGAGTGGAGCAGTGGTGAGTTGGTCCGGTGTAATTCCATTCCGCGTAGGCATTCCGGGCGCGCTGCTTGCAGCCCCTGGGTAGTGAGTGTCGGTGGTGGCATCAGCACGACCGACCGGAGATATGTAGGTAGAGTCCATTGGCGGCCATCCTTCCACTGCTCTGGCTGACACAATACCCAGGCTGCCGTCCAACGATACCGGGTGCGATAGTGTAACCTGGACAGGGGCAATCCCTGAGAATAAGATGAGCTTGAGATGGCCTGACCGGCTGCATTACCGTAACAGGCGGTTGCAGCACTGCCATCTAAGCTCACAATGAGTCGGGCAGTGCTGCGTTCCATTCTCTATATTCGGCCTGACCGGCACTTACCCGTTAGCAATCTCCTTTGATCGCGTGAAAACATTTTGAAGTATTACCTGGAAGGATAGCACGGCGCTACAGCATTGTCAAGGCAAATGCTCGGCTGATGTTTGGGAATGGGTTGCATGATACGCGGGGGGCCGCACGCTTTGAGTTGCGCCATAGAGCTACAAATGGTAAGATCACACTTCACGAAGCAAACAGACTACAATGTCATGGAACATACCTCAACTCATCGAGTTTACCTATGTGGCGGGCCCCGCTGTTCTGCCCGGGGCAGCGTGGCGCTACAGCAACAACTGGATTTTGCCGTCTGGGAGCAGGAATTGGACACGGCGGTGGAGATTATCCTCAGCGGGTGCCAGGATCGCTGCGACCAGGGGCCAAATATGACCGTCTGGCCGGGGCCGTACCGCTATATCGGGTTAACCCGCCCGGCAATCACCCGGATCGTTGCGCAGCACCTGCGCGACGGTACGCCCGTGGAGAGTCTGCTTGCGGCTACGCCGCAGAACCCAGAACTGGAGAACAAAGAACAAAGGTCGGAGAACGCATAATTGGCCTGCTCAGGGTGCTTGCTGCTTGGGTTCTGGGTTCTCAGTTCTCCGGTTCTCAAGTTCTCTACCACTACTTTCGATAGACACTTCTTTTGAAAGCATGGTATACTGGCAGTAGTCAGCAGAGAACATTGAACAGAGTAGCCCCAAACAAATGGTATGATTGACAGGACTTACGCGGTCGGTTCTACACCAGGTGTTCACCTGGAAGAACGGCCCGATGCGCCT
>CAKZQX010000855.1 GCA_937141995.1 uncultured Chloroflexaceae bacterium
GGACTCCCGCTCCGGGGCCGTAGCCCCATGACCAACCCTTTTCAGACAGGCTCTATGAGACGCGTTACGCGACCACTGGTGTGGAAACGGATATCGTCCCGGCAAAAAGATCCGTCCTCTGCTGCTGCGGGCGACGGCGGCATTGCATCTGGTGAAACCGTCCGGTTTAGCCCGGTTTAGCCCGGTTTGATTGTCCATTACATAACGCGTGTACCCAACAATCAGCACGCAACGCTCCCCCCGCCTCAGGGCCAGGCGAGATCCTCGCCGGCATGCGTCGCCGCGCCATTGACCAACGGCTCGGATGCGGCAACCTCGGCGGGCAACGACACGGCAAAGGTTGAACCCGCCCCGACCTGACTCATAACGCTAATTTCACCCCCCAGCAACCGGCACAACCGACGGCTCAACGCCAGGCCCAGACCAGTTCCGCCATACTTGCGGTTGATCGTCGGATCACCCTGCACAAAATCTTCAAACAGTTGCTTAAGTTGTTCGGGCGCAATGCCGACGCCGGTATCGCTCACTTGAAAATGCAGCCGATCTATCCCGGTATCATCGGTATCGCGGGTCACAGCCAGCGTAATGGTTCCCTGCTCGGTAAACTTCCCGGCATTACTCAGTAGATTAAGCAGTATCTGGCGAAGCTTCACCGGATCGCTATGCATGCTCCCAACCCCATCATCCACCGCAAGCTGCAGCGTATTTGCATTCTTATCGATCAGCGGACGGGTAGTTGTCACCACCTCATCAATCAGCGTGGCGACGCTGAAGGTCTCCAGCGTGAGCGGCAACTTACCCGCTTCGATCTTTGAGAGATCCAGAATATCACTGATCAGCGACAGAAGATGCGTACCAGCCAGGCGGATGCGCTCAACGTCGTGGATAATATCGGCATACTCCATCTCGTGGGCCTCAGAGCGGAGCAACTCACTGTAGCCGATGATTGTGGTCAGGGGGGTGCGCAGTTCGTGGGTCATATTAGCCAGAAACATACTCTTGGCCCGATTCGCTGACTCGGCGGCTTCTTTGGCCCAGTGGAGCGATGCCTCGGCCTGCTTCCAGGCAGTGATATCCCGGGCAATCACCTGAACGGCCGGTCGGTTCTCATAGGTGAACGGCATCCCACTGACTTCAACATCAATGACCGTTCCATCCAGCCGAACAAACTGCTCGGCGATAGGGGCAAGCTCCGTTTGCGTCGCATACATATGTTGCAGGCGCTCGGCAACCAGCGGGCGGCTGTCAGGATGCACAAAATCCATAATCGGTCTCCCGATGAGCTCTTCGGGGCGTTGCGCACCCAGCAGATGCGCCCCGGCCGGGTTGATAAAGACGAGATGTTCATTGCTATGAATAGCGATCAGGTTCGGGTCAAGTTCAACCAGTTGGCGGTAGCGCGCTTCACTGGCGCGCAGTTGCTGCTGAGAATGCTCCAGCATTGTCAGCATACCATTGATCGACGTTCCCAGGCCGGCGATCTCGTCCGCGCCGGGGATCGTGACCCGTCCGGACGGCGTGCCGCCGGCAGCAATCTGGTTGACCCCCCGATTCAGCCGGATCAGACGTGACAGCACTGACTGTTCCAATACGCCGACAGTAACCAGGCCAAACACCAGGCTGATCGCCAGGAGCGAGAAAAGCAGATAGCGTAGCGTCACCACTCCCTGAGCCGCGATATCACGTTCATGTTCGGCACGCAGCAACAAGATCGGTTCACCCTGAATATTCTCCAGCAGCGTGTAGCCGGCAATCAGCCGATCATTCAATGGTTGAACGAAAACTGCCGGAGCATTTACCAGATCCAGCAGCGCGGTTTGGGCCTGCTGGAAATCGGTCGGCAATGCATCCGTATCCAGGGGCAGAATGGTCAACGGAATATGCGTGATATCCGACAGGCGCGCAACTTCGGGAGCGCTCAGCGAACGCCCCATGATCAATGTGCCTCGGGGCGGGCCGGCATCGGTGCTGGTCAGGATCGGACGGGCCGCGATCAGCATCGGGCCGTCGGGCAGCAACATAAACCCGTTTGCAGGCTCTGCCGCAGCACTATGCTTGAGCAGGAATGCCGGCGCGGTAGGCCGGTCAAAGTCTTGAAAGGACGGCGGGACCGGCATCGACTGCTCGGTCAAAACATCAAACGCTTTCCCAAAAACAACGTCACCCGACGGATCAACCAGCAAAATAAGACAGAGACGATTGCTGATCAACATCTCGTCAACATAGTTGGCGGTGATATAGTCCGCGTTCACGTCCGGGGAAGCCATAAATGCATAGGTGTCGTCCCATGCGGCATAGTCATGCGTAATCCGATTGAGCGAGGTCAGATCATTGTTGAGTGTACTTCTGGCCCGCTCCACATGCCGGTCCATATACCGGGCTTCCAGTTGCGTAAAACTGCGCAGCAGAATAACATGCAAGGCGACATAGAGCAGGGCGACCAGTCCAACCATTGCAACACCCAGGGAAAGCAACGTTTTCCGACGCAGTGTCATAGGTTCGCTTCCTTTACATAGCAATCCTGCGTGAAGTAGAGGTCCGTCTTCAAACAACCACTATCACTATGCATCACCTGAAGACAGACCTTCATAGTCTCTATCCCTCAGTTCGTATTGCTATAGCCGCCATCGGACATGGATCATTATGTCACTATACGTGCATAAATGCTGCTATGCGGAACCCAGACGGGAGAAGAAAGCCGTCTGTATTAACGCCGTGAGAGTACCTATAAATATCGTTAAAATAGCAAGAACGTTGCAATGTATTTTCGTTGCTAATGTTCCTGTATACTCTTCATTATACGGGAGTGATGCAAGTACGTCTATGTTTAGATGTTACATTATAGTATAACTCTTTCTATTTCCATAAAGTTACCCGGATGCTACCCATATATCAACATCTCCGGAGAATCGCCTGAACCTGGCGTTCCCTGCGTAAACTATCACGTACCGGATCGGCGACCCGGTGTACTATGCGTTTTCTTTATACCCATTTTTAGGATATTCTGCCTTTCCCGGTCAAATGTAGTTTAAAAGTGGTTGAAGCAGCACATCTTCCCAACCAGGCCGGTATATTTGCAAACGACGCTTGACAAAAGAGTCGCCTTCAGCCACCATATGTCAGGCGGGGAAATACGCCCCAACCGGATAGTGCTGGAAGAAATAGCGGCAACGATCCCCATAAATCATTCCCAATAGATCTATGTATCAGGAATCTCTTCCGCCAGACTATAACAGGCTCTCTTTTTGCTTATGGAATT
>CAKZQX010000856.1 GCA_937141995.1 uncultured Chloroflexaceae bacterium
CTGTAGCGGTGTGGTCTGGCCCAGTTTGCCCTCTTCGCCAACCACGATGTAGCCCTCCATATCCAGCGTATCAAGCACGCTGAACATGGCTTCAGTCGCATCTTGATCCGCATCATTCCGCTTGCCCAGGCCCATCCAGCGACCGGCGCGCAGCGCGGCGGCCTCGGTTGCGCGGACCAGATCCAGGCCCAGATTGCGGGGTGGATGTTGCGTCATCTCATATTTCCTTCGTTCTCTTCAACCGCTGCCAGCAATCCGGCAGACTCCCAGGCCACCATCCCCCCCTGCACCACATGGACGTTCGTGTACCCCTGGCTCTGGATCAGCGCAGCGGCGCGGGTGCTGCGCCGTCCGCCCCGACAGACCAGCACCAGATCGCGGTCTGTGGGCAACTCCGCCATCTGGGAGAGGAAGCGGGGTAGGGGTAGCAGTTGCGCCTGCGGAATGTGCCCCTGGCGGAACTCGCGTGGCTCCCGCACATCAATGACCAGCGGTGGCGATGCCCCCCGGAGTTGCTGCCAGAGCGTTTCCGGGGCAATATTCCGTACCCCATCGGTGGGAATGTCTGTTCGTAACTCAATTTCGCTGTCAAATGTACGTTTGGGCAGGTTTTGACACTCACGAAACGCGCGGACAGGGCATTCATAGATGCAGATCGCCGGATCAATCACTTTGTAGAAGAGATGGCTGACCGCGTCTTCGCGGGAGAGAAAGTTATCCTCACCCAGATAGGTATAAAATCCGGTTGATTTCATAAATTCAAGGACTGATGCATGCAGGCGTGACACAAACACATCCCCGCCACACTCACGATAGGTACGCACGATGCTCTCCAGCGCGTGAATGCCGCTGATATCGCAGTGCAACACATTATGCATCCGCAGGAGCAGAAAGCGTTGACCGGGATGGCTCTGCATATTCTGATAGAGTGTATCTTCCACATGGCTGGTTGCGCCAAAATAGAGATCGCCCTTGATATCCACAATCCCCAGTTGGGGACATGCCGGCTGCTGTGGTTGGTGCAGAAAGTGCCGAAAACTGGGGTCCGGCAGGACCGTCTCAACCTGCGGGACGCTTGTCTGCTGAATGTAAGAAGCCAATGACATCAAAATACCCACCAGGATGGCGAATTGCAGCGGCAGCAACAGGGTTGCCAGCAGCGTAACAACCATAATCAGGGCATCGCCGCGTGTTCCGCTCCAGATGCGTCGCATTTCGGCCCAGTCTACCATGCGATAGGCCACCAGGATCAGCGTGCCCGACAGCGCCGCGCGCGGAATATAGGCCGCCAGCGGTGCCAGGAGCAGCACAACTGCCAGCACAAACACCCCGGATAACACACTCGCCATGGGTGTACGTGCGCCGGACTTGAAATTCAGCGCCGAGCGGTTGAAGGAACCGGAGGTCGGGTAGCCGGAAAAGATCCCGCTGGCGAGGCAGGCCACCCCCTGCCCGATAAACTCCTGGTTGCTATCCAGCCGTTGCCCCGACTGCGCACCGATGGAGCGGGCAATTGAGGTTGCCTCTACCAGACCAATCGTTGCCAGCGCCAGTGCCCCGGTAGACAACTCGCCAATCAGGTTCAGGTCAAATAGCGGCAGTTCCATCAGGGCAATCGGCGGAAAGCCGCCCGGCAGTTCGCCCAGCACCTGCACGCCAACTGCATCCAGATTAAATGCCCAGACTGCCGCCGACGCGCCAACCATGGCAACCAGGGGGCCGGGCAACCGTCGGTTAATCCAGGACATCAATACAATCACCAGGAGCGTCCCGACCCCCACCGCCAGACTGAGCAGATGCGTCTCCGGGACATTCAGCGCGATATTGTAGAGCGTTTCCGGCAACCCCGGCGAGCGCGGATAGCTGATCCGCAGCAGATCACGCAGCGCGTTGACGATAATCAGGACGCCCGCTCCCGCCGTAAACCCGACGATCACCGAGTCGGACACAAACGTCACCAGCAGGCCCAGCCGGAGCAATCCCATCACCAGCCGGAAGAGCCCGATCATCAGCGCCAGCAACCCGGCGGCCTGGATAAACAACGGCGTGCCCGGTTCGGCAATCGGCATCAGGACCGAGAGAATCAGAATAGAGGCCGAGTTGGTCGGCCCGGTATGCAGATGATCGGAAGAGCCCCAGAGCGCGCCCACAATTGCCGCCACCACTGCCGCATGCAGCCCCATCTCCGGGGGCAGCCCGGCAACCAGCGAAAAAGCAATCGCCTGGGGCAATAAGACCACGCCAACCGTAATCCCGGCAATCAGATCAGGCTGAAAATTCTGCCATTGATACTGTCGAAGAAAAGAAGCCGGCTGTAAAAAGAAGCCCGGAATTGCTCGCAGGTTCAGGCTGGTGCGCACAAAATGCATCTCCTTGCAGGCCGCCACCGGCCCGGCAAATAGTCGCGGGTGCAATGATACAGCAAAACGGCACGGCACAGCAAAACGGCATAGCAAGAACTTCGCAATGTTCAGCAGGGTGCGAATATGTGCGTGCAGAAGGTCACATGTTGTTCAACGATCGGGGTATGTTCTATAATGAAATTATAGCACGGGGAATTGAAGACTGCGAACCAGGATGCACACCGCTATGGATGATTTGATGCTACGCCGCAAATGGACGCTGCGCGCGCATGGCCGGCAGGTTGTTTTTATTA
The DNA here is from genome assembly GCA_937141995.1 of uncultured Chloroflexaceae bacterium. GTDB lineage: Bacteria > Chloroflexota > Chloroflexia > Chloroflexales > Chloroflexaceae > CAKZQX01. The sequence goes on from CAKZQX010000856.1 coordinate 2,657, forward strand.
AAAAGGCGAATGAGCATGCCACCCACGTCTTGATGAAGGCGTTGCTCTGGGCGCTCTATCTGCCCACATATCCCGACGTCGCGGTAGAGGTTGCGATCGGTGATCGTTACAAACCGGATGTGATCGCCCTGGACCCGGCTGGGCAGCCGCGCTTCTGGGGTGAAGCCGGTCAGGTCAGTGTGGCGAAGATTCGCTCACTGACCCGGCGTTACCGCGCCACCCATTTTGCCCTGGCAAAGTGGGACACCCGCCTCGACCCGCCGGCGGACATGGTTGCCGCCGCACTTACACGCGCACGCCGCACCGCTCCGGTTGATCTGCTCTGCTTTCCCGCCGACAGTGCCACGCGCTTTATCGATGAACAGGGCGTAATTCATCTGACGCATGCCGATATCGTATGGCAGCGGTTGGAGTAAGCCCACCGGGCCAGACTTTTTGTCGTAGTGACGCCTTATGAACATTGAAAAATCAATCCGGATATCGCCGTTCAGGTGTCCCGGCTTCAGCCGGATCAGGCGTTCCCGGCAGGATGCCCCGGCCCCGGCAGGCATCCTGCCGGCTGAAGCCGGGACTCCCGGTCATTTCATATCCGGACTATGTTCT
>CAKZQX010000857.1 GCA_937141995.1 uncultured Chloroflexaceae bacterium
AAAGGGCAGGATGATCTCGCCTGCGCCGAAGCGGTCGCCAACATCTTTCATGGCAGGCAGCAGCACATTGTTGAGCACATCCACGGCAGCGGTGCTGATGGTGGCGTTGGTCTTGCCGAGCCGGGCCAGTTCGGCCTGCGGATCAACTTCAAGGCGCTCCTGCAGGGCCACATTGATCTGCTGGTCAACCCCTTCGCGTTTACGATGCAAGATCTGGTAGTGAATTTTCTCGTCGGTTGACATCCCCTCGGTCGGGTCAGCTTTCTCGGCCTGGGTTGTCTGCGTCCCGGCCTGAGAAAAATAGTCGATAAAGCGGGCCAGAGCTTCCTCGTGGCGGTTAAAGATCAGATCCTCACAAATCGTACGCGCCTCCTGGGGAATTTCCGCATAGGGCAGCGTATGTTGCGGGTTGACCATCGCCATATCCAGTCCGCCCTGCACTGCGTGGTAAAGGAAGACGCTGTTGAGCGTAGCGCGGGCATGCGGCGCAACCCCAAACGAGAGATTACTGACCCCCAGGCTGGTCAGCGCGCCCGGCAGATGCTGCTTGATCAGCCGCACCCCTTCAATCGTCCACCAACCCTCATCCCGCAGTTCCTCCTGCCCGGTGGTAATCGGGAAGGTGTTGACATCAAAGATCATGGCATCGGGGGGCAGGCCATACTCCTGCGTGGCAATCTCATAGATGCGCCGGCAGATGCGCAACTTGTCTTCGGGTGTGTGCGCCATTCCCTCTTCGTCAATTGCCATACCGACAACCGCCGCGCCATAACGCACTGCCAGCGGGAGCGTCTCGTCGATCTTCTTACCGCGCCCCCCCTCCAGGCTGGTACTGTTGAGGATCGGGCGTCCGGGATAGACCTGGAGCGCCGCTTCAAGCACCTCCGCCTCGGTGCTGTCAAACATCAACGGGGCTTCCACTCCCATCGAGAGCGTCTTGACCAGTTGCACCATCTGATCCCCTTCGTCGGCGCGCTCAGTCATTGCCACACAGACATCCAGCACATGCGCCCCGCCATCCACCTGATCGCGCGCAATCTGCAGAATGCTTTCGTAGTCATCGGCCAGCAGCAGTCGTTTGACTTTGCGACTGCCCAGGCTATTGACCCGCTCGCCGATGATCAGCGGACGGGGATCCTGGTGCAGCGCAACCGCGCGCATCCCGGAAGAAACAAACGGTTCCTGAGTCGGCGTAACGTCCGTCAGTTGATCCGCGCGCACCACCTCAGCTAACCGGCAAATATGGTCCGGGGTTGAGCCACAACAGCCACCCACGATACGCACACCAAACTCGCGCACAAACGCACCCAGCGTGTGGGCCATCGGCTCCGGCTCCAGCGGGTAGACCGCGTTGCCCTCGACATTGATCGGCAGACCGGCGTTGGGAATACAGCTTACCGGCAGACGAGTATGCGCGGTCAGATAGCGGATCGACTCGCGCATATGCTCGGGGCCGGTGGAGCAGTTGAGGCCCACCACATCGACCCCCAGCGCCTCAACCGTGGTCAAGGCACTGCCAACATCAGTCCCCAGCAGCATCCGCCCGCTGGTATCGAGCGTCACCTGCGCCTGCAGGGCAACCGGGCGCGGGGCGGCAGCAATCGCCTGCCTGCAGCCCAGGATCGCCGCCTTGACCTCGAGGATATCCTGGCTGGTCTCGATCAGCAACACATCCGCGCCGCCATCGATCAGGGCGCGCCCCTGCTCATCAAACAGGATCACCAGTTCATCAAAGGTGATATCGCTCAGGTCCGGATTGTCGGATGAGGGCAACTTCCCAGTGGGACCCATTGAGCCGGCGACAAAACGCGGCCGCCCGTCCAGCGCGGCGAAGCGATCGGCGACGCGACGCGCCAGGGCAGCGGCATTGTGATTAATGTCATACGTCTGATCGGCGAGCCCCCACTCCTCCAGCCGCAGCCGGGTTGACTGAAACGTACAGGTTTCTATGACATCAGAACCGGCTTCCATAAACGAGCTATGGATCTGCTCAATGACATCGGGGCGGGTAATGACCAGATAGTCGCGACAGCCTTCGGTTTCGGGGCCACCATAGTCGGCAGCAGTCAGGGTAAAGGTGTCAATACTTGTGCCCATCGCACCATCAAATACGAGCACACGCTCGGCAAGGGCGGCCAGGTAGGGTGATTTATCATTTGTTTGTGTCACGAAAACCTCGTTAGTTTATGTTGCTATAATCAACAAGCGATTAAAGAGTGCAAACCTCGTCGGATACTGCGCGAGTTATGTGTTATTTCACACACAAAAGCCCGCACGCTGGTGGTGCAGGCTTGAGCAGTGTGCATATCGCCTCATCTTCCAGCTTGCGCTGCCGGAGTTAGCACCTTCCCGAATAAGTTCTGAATTTTGACGATTGAGCATTAAGTTGTATATGTGTGCCAGTACAACTCAAACCGCAAAACTCAAAACTTCTCTGGGGTTGCCGGGGCTTCACCGGGCCGATCCCTCTGCCCCTCTTGATGAGAATCATCTGGTTGTTCTACCGCGAGTATAGCATAGGGCGCGAAGAAGTGTCAACAATATTAATTTATTTCGGTCGGGGTAGAGGTTGGCGTCCCACCTCCGGGAATACGACAGGTAAACTCGTCTACCAGTTCGCGGGTACCACGCACCTGCACTTCCAGGGGGTAATCGCCGGGACGCTCTTCGCCAACAATCAACTGCAGCGCGTACGCACCACGCGCGTCGCTGGTTGTCCCACCAACAGCACGGTCACCAAAGTAGAGCAGCAGCGCAGCGTTAGGTGGACCCTGCCCCTCAACCGGCACGGGTACGCCGGGAATGCAGATCAGCACATCCGAATCGGGGATGGGCGTGCTGGTTGGGGTCGCTGTTGCTTCCTGGCGCGCTGATCTGGGCGTATTCGTCGGCTCAGCCTCGGTTTCATCTTCGTCTTCGTCTACTTCGAAGGTACTGGTCGGCGTCCGGGTTGCGGTTCGGGTTGCGGTGGGGGTTGCGGTATTGTCCGTATTATTGGTTGTACTACTATTACTGTCGGAAGTAGCATCATCATCATTCTGGCGAGCAACATCAGTCTGACGCGCCGCTGATGTTTCCTCAATTGAACGATCCTTGGCTTCTGCGGTTTCGGTTGCACACACAGGATATGCAGAATTCCCCGGATCACAAACATCCCCGGTTTCAGCCTTGCTCTTAGCTACTTGCGTTTCCTCAAAACAGACAGGATATGCCGAGTTCCCCGGCTCACATTCACTCTGCCGAGCCGGGGCAGCACTGGGAGCGGTCGGACTGGTAAGGGCTGACACAATTATAATCAAGGCTACCATCATCACACCCAGGGGC
>CAKZQX010000858.1 GCA_937141995.1 uncultured Chloroflexaceae bacterium
GTTTGATCACAGGAACGGTCGCTTCCTCCCTATCAGGGGCGATCTCCCTTTCCAGGGAGGGAAGAAACTATGCTAGCGTATGGCTATGCCGGTTTGCGGCAGACAAAGAAGTAGTAGGGGCCATCTTCGTCGGGGGGGGCTTCATAGATGCGGCGTAGCAGCGGCTCCCACAGCAGATTGGGCGTGAGCGGCGGACAGAGCAGCCAGCGCCCGGTGAGCCGTCGCGTCACCAGGGCAGGCGCGCCGTAGTAGTGACTCAGATCGAACAGCTTGAGCGCCGCCGCGCTAAAGTAGGGCCGGTAGGTGACAACCTCCATCCCGGCGGCGTTAAAGCGCTCGGTCCATGCTGCGGCGCTAAGGGTGTTAAAGTGGTAGGAGATTTTGTTAAACCAGCGCCCATACCGGCTACCGTCCAGCCCAACCGCGTTGAGCAGGGTTGTGCCGAGCAGATCCTGGGGAAAGCGGTTGCCCACCACCGAGGCAACAAACCGCCCCCCCGGGCGCAGCACACGCGTCACCTCGCGCAGGGTTTCATCAAGGGGGATAACATGCTCCAGCACGCAGTTGCTGATAGCGCCGGCAAAATGGGCGTCGGGGAAGGGCAGCGCTGCGCCGTTTGACACACTCAAACCGGCATAGACGCCGCGTCGGGCCGCTTCAGCGGTATCGCTGGGAATGGGATCAATTCCAAAGATCTGCTTGCCCGGAAATGCAATCTCGACAAATGTCCCATCGCCGGAGCCAATATCGACAATCGGCTCCGGCAGATCCGGGGCAATCTCGGCAAACAGACGGGCTTCCACCGCGCGCAGCATCGCCCGATGGATCGGCAGGGTCAACAGATGGGGTCGCAGAAAATCTTGCATAGTTTCGTTGTAAGTTATCAGAACCGTTCCTATTTGGGTGTATCTGTGGGTACGGGTGGTTCTTTGCCGGCTTTTTGCCGGCGAGCGTGCTCTAATTCTTCCGCAAACAGCGCTTCATACTCGGTGGCGGTGCGTTCGGTACTGAACCGCGCGGCAATCTCGGCCCGTGGACGGATAAAGTCGGCAGGATTGTCCAGGATCCGTACAAGCGCCGCACCCAGGGCCGCGCTATCGCCAATCGGCGTCACCAGCCCCATCCCGGTTTGCAGCACCGGCTGCCGCACCCCCGGCAGTTCGCTGGCAATCGAAGGTGTACCACAGAGCATCGCCTCAACCTGCACCAGCCCAAACGACTCGGTTGAGTTCAGGCTCGGCACGACAATGATATCACAGTTGGGAAAGAAACTCGCCATATCGCGTGCGCTCAACGTTCCCAGAAATGTCCAGTTGTCCCGGTAGCGCTCAAAGAGCGGAGCCAGGCGGCGCGCATAGGCTTCCTCACCCATCACATTTTCGTACTGACCGGCGTAGAGCACCCGTGCATCGGGATAGCGCTCCAGGACGTGGGGCAGCGCATTGAGCAGCACCTCGACACCCTTCTCCGACGCCAGCCGGGCCGCCATACCAATCACCGGCCCCTGGATATTCCAGCGGCGGCGAAACGCGGCAACCTCTTCTTCCGGGACGTCGGGCACTTCAACCGGCGGCGGGATCACCCGCACCTTGGAGCGAAACCGCGATAGGAAAGGCGAATGATCGGCGAAGTCCTGGGTATAAGCTACAATCGCCGTGGATAACCGGCCCGCCAGCCGGTTGCTCTGGTTGACCACAGTATTGACCACGCGGTTGAACGGACTGGGCGGCAGTTGCAGATCGCAGTGGTAGGTCAGCACCACCGGCTGGCGCAGCAGCCGTCCGCGTAGCGCCAGCCCGCTGGCATCAAACTGCGGCAGATGCAGGCTCATCGCATCGTGGCGCAGGGCCAGGCGGCTAGCCATCAGGCCAAAGGTCGGCATCAGCACACCCTTGCTCACCCGGGCAGCTACAGGCGCACGGATTACCTCCACGCCATCCATGTTCTCGCGCCGGGGCAGGCTGGGGTCATACTGCGATGTCAGCACCGTCACCGTGTGACCGCGCCGGGCCAACTCGGTTGCCAGCCGTTGCACATAGATCGTCAGGCCGCTGGTGTGGGGACGATAGTAGGTTAAAGCAATAAGTAGTCGCATAGGATCAGGCACCGAGAACAAAGTAACACAGAACAAAGTTCAACGAGCGCATCTTGCAACGGAAACGAGTTAGTTCTCTGTTCTGTGTCAATTTATTCTTGCTATAAGAGTAGCTAGTTGAACAATATACGGTTCTCACGGACCCAGTTCCAGAGGCGCTCGACGCCTTCCGCAACGCCGACGCGCGGTCGCCAGCCCAGTTCTCGCTCGATCTTGGAGATATCGCTCACAAAGACCGGCTGATCGCCGGGACGCCAGTCGCCAAAGTGGGCCGGGACCACCGGCTGTTGCGCCAGGCGGCTCAGGATCGGTTCAAACTCCCGCCAGATCGAGATAGTATTGGCGATACCTCCGCCGACATTGTAGACCTTGCCGGCAGCAATATTGATCCGCTCCAGCGCCAGTTCGTAGGCATCAACCAGATCATCAATGTAGAGGATATCGCGTACCTGTTTGCCGTCGCCATAAATCGCAATCGGTCGCCCAAACTGCGCCGCGATAACAAAATGGGCAACCCAGCCCTGGTCTTCAACCCCAAACTGACGTAGGCCATAGCAGCAACTCTGCCGGAATACCACTGTCTTGAGGCCATAGATGCGGTGGTAGTCGCGCACATACTGGTCGCCCGCGCCCTTGGAGCAGCCATAGGGCGAGTGGAAGTCGAGCGGTTGCGTTTCGGGGATGCCGTTGGGCAGATCTCGATAGCCATAGCGCGTCTCTTCCTCGACAATCGCCACCTCTTCCATGCCGCCGTAGACTTTGTTGGTGGAGGCATAGAGCACCGCCGGGCGTGAGGGGGACTTGCGCGCCGCCTCCAGGACATTGAAGGTACCCAGCGCGTTGATTTCAAAATCATTGCGGGGCTCGTGGACCGAGCATGTTACCGCGACCTGACCGGCCAGGTGAAAGATGACATCAACCTGGCGGGCGGCGGCTTCCAGCGCGGC
>CAKZQX010000859.1 GCA_937141995.1 uncultured Chloroflexaceae bacterium
CCCCGTAAACCCAAACGGCGCGCTCAGGGTGCCCTGTGGCGTGCCCCACGGGTCATAGCTGGTGGTCGCCACCACCGCACCCGCGTCATCCAGCGTTTGCCGCACGCTGCCCAGGGCGTCGCCGATGTACCACGGCCCATTCAGGGCGCGCAGGCGCTCGTGGCCGTAGACGTAGTTGGCGGTGCCGTCGGTGAGTACCTGCGACAATGGTGCGGCGAGATCCTGCGCGTAGGTGGTGGTGCCGTCGTTGACGAGGACGCCGTCACCGTTGTAGGCATAGCTGGTGCTGTCCTGGGCGACCAGGCGGCTCACGGCATCATAGGCAGCGGTCTGCGGTCCGCCGTCGGCGGTCCACCCCGTCAGGTTGCCCGCCGTGTCGTAGCTCCAGCCAATCACCTGGTTAACAGCATTGAAGTTGTGGTTCGCAGGTTGCACACCATTGACCTACACGCCGGTGTGATTGTCCGCGATACGCGGACCCAGCATCACCAGCATGGGAGCACTGACCAATAAGGTGTGGTTCCCTAGCCTTTTTCAGTCGATCTCGTGACCAGGACACCAGGGAGGCAGCCGGGGGCACTGTTTGCCACCGGCTGCCTCCCGTTATTGGTCGTGCGATTTCCCTATCGTTGCGATGGTCTTGTCCAGTGAGCTGGTCATGTACTGAAACTTATTCGTTCTGCACCATCTACAATCAATGCATTGTGTAGGATGCTTCTTCAGGCAAATCGTTTACTCTGATAACGTAGTTTGAACCGTCAATATGTACCTGGTAGGGATATTCTCCGTTACCCGTTGCGTGCCAATTGATGTGACGGTGAATAATGTTGTGATCATCCATGAATTTGTTAGCCTCCTTTCTCAGGACACTTTTATTCTTCGTCAAGACCGGTTCAAAGAATAAAAAAACGCTGTTTTTGCTACTGCTTTTATTTTATTTCCAGTCGTTGTATCACGCTCTCCAGGTCTTGCGGCACAGGTTGGCGTTGCGTAGCTGTGTACGTTGCGCGCGTGTCTGCCGTGGGCAGGCGCGCGCGCAACGTGGTCACCCGATCGCGGGTTTCCTGGGTCGTGGCGGGATGTTGTTCCACCAGCGCCACCAGCGTCTCCGCCAGGTCGGGGTCGGTATCGATCTGCACCATGGCGATACCGGCCAGGGCTGCCAGCACATGCGGCAGCGCCTGGGCCTGCCGGGCAGAGCTGAGCGCCTCGCGAAAATATTGCCGGGCAGCGTCCGGTTCCTGGAGGGCCAGCGCCGTGTCGCCCAGGCGGGTCAGCCCCAGTGCCGCCCCCGCCAGGTTACCAATCTCGCGGAACAGCGCCAGGCTCTCTCGATACAGCCCGCGGGCCTCGGCATAATTGCCCTGCGCCGCCGCCGTCTCTCCCAGATAGTTGAGGCAGAGCGCGATCCCGCGCGTATCGGCTATGGCATGGCGGATGATCAGACTCTCCTGGAACTGGTGATGCGCCTCGACATACTCTCCCAGGGCATAAGCCACCCGTCCCAGCATGATCAGATTAAAGACCGTCCCCCAGGTATTCCCCAGACTACGCTCAACCGCCAGGCTCTCCTGACAGTGGCGGCGCGCCTCGGCATAATCGCCCACACGATAGGCAATCTCGCCCAGGATGGTGCGGGCAACCGCCTCGCCGTCGCGGTCGCCCACCGCCAGGCTCAACCCCAGCGCTTCCTGCACCAGTTGGGTGGCCCGCGTATAGTCACCGGCATGATAGGTGATGGCTGCGAGGCGATTCAGCGGGAAGATAAGCTCCGCCTCCCGGTTCAGTGGACGCAGCAGCGTCAGGCTGCGCTCCAGCAGCGCCCGGGCTGCCTCTTGCCGGCCCAGATGGAAGGTAAACCATCCTTGCTGCGCCAGCAACATTCCTCCAATCCGCTGAACATCGTCCGCCGGCTCAGTATTCTGGAGCGCTGCCAGACATTCAGCGGCTGCGGCAAAGGCCGTCGCGCCCTCCTGAAACCAGCTCTGCATCTCGTAAACGTAGAACAGACCCATTGCCGCCCAGTCAAGCGCCTGGTAGTGCCCGCGGGCAACGGCCCACTGCCAGGCATGCCGGATATTCTCAAGCTCCTGGTGAACAGTTTCAGTCGTCTCCCGCTGACCGGGACCGCGCAGCGCGGCCGTGTGCTCCCGGACGAAGGCGAGGTAGTAGTGGCAGTGGCGGTCCCGGACCGCGTGGGCAGCCTCCTCAGCCGCATCCATTGCCAGGGTTAACTGTTCGGCGGCATACTGGCGTACCACCTCCAGCAGATGGAAGCGAGTACTGGCGGTTTCATGCTCCCCGGTTATCACCCGGCGTACCAGCGAGCTATCAACCAGCGTTGCGAAGAGCGCGAGAAACTGGCCGGTTGACCGCATTGCAGACGGTGTGGGCAGCGGATCGCCATTGCCCACGCCGGCATGATCACTGCAAACATATTCGGCGACAACCTGGTTGAAGCCATCCCGAAAGACCGATAGCCGCCGCACAACCATCCGTTCTTCCGGGGACAACAGGCTCCAGGAGTGGTCAAAGACGGCGCGCAGGCTCTGGTGCCGCTCGGGTGTGTCCCGGCGTGTATCGTAGAGAATGTTCAGGTTTTGCTCCAGTTCCCGCGCAATCTCCGCCACCGGCAAGAGCCGAACCATGCTGGCCGCCAGTTCAATCCCCAACGGTAGCCCACCAACCAGCCGGCAAATTCGGGCCGCTGCCGCTTTGTCCGCCGCAGTCCAGGCCAGTTGCGGATGGACGGCCTCGGCGGTCTGGCGGAACAACTGGAGCGCATCATAGCGCTCCCAGACGCTGGGAACCGCCATCTCCTGCATGCCAGGAATCGGCAGTCCCGCCAGTTCAGCAATCTGCTCACCGCGTACATTCAGCCGTGTGCGCGATGTGATCATCAGCGACAATTCTGGTGCGTGGTGCAGCAGCCGAATGATAGACTCCGTCGCCCCCAGCAGTTGTTCAAAGTTGTCAAGGACTAGCAGCAACTGCTTCGTCTGCAGGTAGTTGCGGATCTGGGTGTAGAGGTCATCCGCGCCC
>CAKZQX010000860.1 GCA_937141995.1 uncultured Chloroflexaceae bacterium
ATCTTGAGATGGTTGCTCGATGCCATAATTTTCCACGCGCAGCGCCAACAGCGCCGGTGTGACGAAGAATGCCTGGATGAAGCCGGAGACGAAGCCAATCACCGCCCCGCACAGCAGTCCGAAGAGGACCGCCAGAATGCGCATCGGCAGCGCGAGCGGTTCTTCGCGCATGACGGCGGGAACTTCGGTTGGGTAGTCAGATGCACCGGACATGTATTCGGAGAGTGCTTCCTGGTCGTAGTCTCTCATCTCACAATGACTCCTTTCCCTGGTGGTGTACGATGCAAAGCAGTCCCTGCTGCCTGTATGCAACAGGGACTACCTACCTATTTATGGCATAACACGGTATGTCATTCAGTGGTGGGGGTGCCCCAGACTTCGACTTCGGTCAGCGCAATCGAGTCGAACGTGATGTCCTCGTGCTCGTGGATGCTATCAATCACAATGCGCACGGTCTCAGTATCGACGGGCTCCAGGGGCACGTCCTGCCAGCCGGTCTCCTCGGCCAGTTCGATGGTCTGCTCGCTGCCATCAGCAAAGACCAACGTGGCTTCCGCAATGTGGGCGCTGTCGTCACCTTCGCGCGTGTAGATGCGCATACTCTCGACGGTGGCCGCTTGCTCTAACGTGAGATCGATCCACTCGCCGGGCTCCATCGTTTCGGTGTACCAGCCCTCCCAGCCTTCAGTGCTGCCATCGAACGCCATGTCAGAGCTGTAGGACTCGCTCCACTCGGAGGACGCATCGGCAGAGGCTATCGACAACGCTTGAGGCTCGTTATCAGTTTCTTCTTGCGGTTCGGCTTCGGCGGCTTCTGGTTCTGGCTCGGTAGCGGGCGCAGCGGCTTCGCCACCACCACAGGCGACGAGAAGCAAAGCGACGAGGAGCAGGGCGATGGATAGTGGAGCGGTGCGACGAGGCTGTAACGCGGCGAGAATGAATGGCATTTTGCTCTCCTTTCAGATTGGAATACGCAGAGAATGTGGTAAAGTAGTAACCAGCCGATTAATATCTCCAGCGACGACACCCGCTGGAGAGACGCCGAGTACGGACAGTAGAGCCACGGTGCTGCAATCAGACGTGTACTCTGTTTGTGAAACTATAACAAACTATCGTCAACGCAACGTGAACAATCACGTCTATGTTGTCGTAGGGTAAGGATGTATGACGCGCCTGCATCTCAACCTGTTGGGTGACCCGCAGGTTTATCTGGAAGATCATCTGTTAATCACCTTGCCATATGCCAAAGCGCAGGCATTGCTGTTTTATCTGGTGGTCGAAGTTGATGCCGTGCATACACGAGGTGCGCTGGCTGAGATGCTCTGGTCGCACCAGGCAGAACAAAGGACGCTGCAAAATTTGCGCCAGGCGCTGCTACGCTTGCGTCAGATGCTTGTCACCACCGAACATGCTCCACCATTTCTCCGCGTTACCCGCCGCACGGTGCAGTGGAATCCGCAAAGCTCGTTTGTCTGTGATGTGCATGTCTTTCGCCAGTACATCGAGCACGCTGTGCATGCTGCCGATCCCCTGCCCGACCTGGAGCGAGCTATGCAGGTGTATCGCGGCGATTTTCTGCACCAGTTTGTGCTCAACGATAGCGTCGAGTTTGATACATGGGTGACGCAGCAGCGTGAGGCGCTGCATGTCCAGGCAGTCACCGCATGCACACGCCTCTACGAAACATACGAACAGAATGGTCAGGTAACGCAGGCAGTGGGTGCTGCCCAACGACTACTCGAACTGGAACCGTGGCATGAGGCGACCCACCGGGCACTGATTCGGCTCTATACAACCCAGGGAAGGTATGATGATGCAATCCGGCAATATCATCGCTGTGTAGCGCTCCTGCACAAGGAGTTTGCGCTGCCGCCCGAAGTCGCCACCACACAGCTCTATGAAGCGGCCCGAGCACACCACCAGCAACGCAACATCATGGTCATAAACCACACGGCTCCCCTGGTAGATTATCCGGCTATCGTTGAGCGGCTGCTGGCCTGGTGCAAGCCGGATGTGCCCCCGAATGGTAAGCTGGATGTGTTTGTGCTGGCCGAGCACGCCCTGCACCGTGCGCGTGAGCAGCGTCCAGACGACAATGCCGCCGAGGTCTGTGCCGCCCTGGTCGATGCGATTACACTGTTGGGCGAGCCTGGCTGGCAGCAAAATTATCAGCTTATGCTGGCACTGCATACTGCGGCTGTCAGGAGTGCCGCCCACGCCGGCGAAAACACGGTTCTGCGCGACCTTGACATTGTCGTACGAAACCACGCCGTCTCGCTGCTCGACACGCTGCCCGTGGTTCTGATCCAGGTCGAATACCTCATCCGACGACAGCAGGCCCGCGCTGCGGTACGTGTTGGATTGCCTTTGCTGGCGCTGCTCGGCGTGCTACTACCCGAGCAAGCAACGGTTGCCCATGTCGAACAGGCATTTGCCGAACTCCAGCCGCGCGTTGCTGCGCTACCGCCAGAGGCACTGCCTGATCTTCCACCGATGACCGACGCAATGGCCCAGGCCGCGATGCAACTACTGCATGTGCTGCATATTCCGACATTTATCGTTGCGCCCAATTTGAATATCCTCCTGATCCTGACGCAAATGCGGCTCTCCATTGACAAAGGACGCACCGTGTATACCGCGCTGGCCGTCGCATCCTACGGTGTGGTCTACGGGCATATGCAGCATGATCCGGCGGCAGGCTATCCGTTCGGTCAGATCGCGCTGCGCTGCCTCGATGCGGACGCACCGATCCAGGTTGTCACGATGACACACTCCAAAATATTCTCGTTTCTCGCGCACTGGCGCGAACCGCTCCGCACATTGATCGCCCCAATGCAGCAGATTGCCGACAGGAGTATTGCTGCTCTGGACATCGTCGGAGCTGTCAGCATCCTGCACACGCGGGCGTTCTATGTCGCCGAGTCCGGGATCGACCTGGCGACGGTGTCCCAGCACATTAGCGCGGATATGCACCTGCATCAGCGGTTTCACCTTGATCTGTGGGCTTCGCCCACCACATACACCTGGCATTATGTCCAGGCATTGCGCGGACAGACGCCTGATCCGTACTTTCTCTTCGGTTCCGCCGAGGAGGACACCACACGACTTACCCATCTGGAATCAGCAGGCAATACCCTGCTCGTCTGTATGTTCCTGACCAGTCGCATGACTCTGCGCTATCTATTCCATGATTATGTGGGCGCGGCAGATGATCTGGCGCAGGTCAAACCCTACGCCGCAAGTCTTACGGGACTGCTGCGCCAGATGGTTTTCACGTTCGCTCAATCGCTGATTATCCTGGCGAGTGCCGAGGATCATGTGCCGGCGGATATGCAACAGGTGCGCCACAATCAGCACCGTTTGCAGCAGTGGGCAACGCATGCGCCAGAGAATTTCTTGCACAAGTGGCACCTGATCGAGGCCGAGGTGTACCGTGTGAGTAATGACCCGGCACAGGCGGCAGCCCATTACGAGCATGCCCTGACCCTGGCAGATCGCCACGGGTACATCCATGAAGCGGCTCTGGTTGCCCGCTGTGCCGCGCACTTCTATGCCGCACAAGGCGACAGCGAGATGGCGGCAACCTGTGCAGCGCAGGCACAGGCACGTTATACAGCGTGGGGCGCACACGCGCTCGTGGCCCAGATGACAGGACAATTGGCGATAGCGACGTTCGACGACGTGGAACCGAACTGATACCAATTCGCGGTCTATGCTGCAAAAACCGCAAAGATGGAGCCTTTGCGATCCTTTGCGGTTCAAACATCAAATCGGTATCAAGTTCATACAACGGGCTGGCATTGGTCGTTCGTCGTTGGTTGTGCCACTACGGGTTGGGCAGGTTGGGCGTCGGGTCGGCATAGTAGCTCTCGCGTAAGAAATTGGGTGACTGGGTGCGGCGTACATCAGCCACCAGCAGGATACTGATACTGTTGCCATCGTGCCGAATGTACCCGCTGCCAAAACTCTCACGCCCATCGCTATCGGTACTAGAGAATGAACGCCACCGCTGCCACCCGTTGCGCGTGGGTTTGCTCTCTTCAGGCGGTTCCTCGATGGATAGATCGTCCCGGTCGCCATAAAATTCCTCAATCGCTGCGTGGAGTTCGGCGTCAAGCCAGGCGGTGTCCAGCGGTTGCTCGGTGACACGCAGCAGCACGACGGCATATCTGGCATAGCTTTCATTACCAAAGAGTGTCACTGCGCTACCGGGCGGGGCCAGTTCGGTGGCTTCCCAGTGTTTGGGCACATTGAGCGCAAATGCGCCGGTCGGGTGGGTGTAGGCGCGGTCATCGCGGTGAGGGTTGGTTCGGGGTTCCACGATGCCCGCCTCTAACGTGGCCTGCATCGCCGGCAGCGGGCCAGGCGTCGCGGTGGGTGCGGGGTTGGCGCCGGCTTGCGCCGCGCGCTCGCGTTCGGCGCGGTACGAGGCCATGTAGCTGTTGCAGGCGAACGGGACAATGATCATGAGCGCGAGCAGGATGCCCAACGGTATATAGTTGCCCTGTGTGGCGTGTTTGAGCGCCACGCCCAACGCGGGGATGACTGAGCCGAGCACAAAACCTACGACGCCGCCAATCGCTGCTCCCAAAAGAACCAGGACGATCGCCACCAAAATGATTCCTTCGATAGGACTCGCAAAACTGCTGCCGGAGTCGAACGCGCTGAAGCTGATATAGCCGCCGATGATCGCACCAACCAGCGCCAGCAGCACACCGCCGATGATGCCGCCGACACCACTGCCGGCAAACATTGATAGACAGCCACGTACGCTATTGGACACATGCATCTCCTGGTGTAATCATGTCATGCTGATAGATCCGCAACCGTGAGCTATTTTGCTGGTTCTGCCGGCTCATAATCGGCTACCTCGATTAAGGTCAGGATCAAAGTATTCAGGATGTCTTCGGCGCTTGCATCAGCAGGTATTTCGACATCCGAAAACACAGCATCCATCGTGCCGATATTAATCGCAAGCACCGTTTCATCCGGCGGAGCCGCCGGGTCAGCATCGGCAGGAATCAGCAGCACTGCCCCCGACTCGCCCAATGCCGTATTGAGGAACATCTGCCAGCCGTCGGGCACGGTCATGGAAAAGCCAGGCTCGTTGGTGATCATTTCGCCGCCAGTTGCCGCGCCGTTCCCTTCTTCAGCGGGGGCATCTTCGGCAGGCGCTGCTTCTTCTGCTGGAGCTTCCGCCCCGGTATCCGTGCCTGCACCAGCACGTCCCAGAACCTCGACTTCGGTCAGAGCAATCGAGTCGAACGAGATGTTTTCATGCTCGTAAATCGCATCAACCACGATCCGCACCGTCTGGGTTTCAACCGGATCAACGCCGACCTCCTGCCAGCCGGTGCTCTCGGAGAGTTCAATCTGCTGCTCGCTACCGTCATCGAATACCAGGGTTGCGGCGGCAATGTGCGCGCTGTCGTCGCCTGCGCGGGTGTAGATGCGCAGTTGTTCGACGGTAGCCGGCTGCTCCAGCGTCAGTTCGATCCATTCGCCGGGCTCCATCGATCCGCTGTACCAGCCTTCCCATCCTTCGGTACTGCCATCGACCGCCAGTGCTGCCGCGTAGCTGTTGCTCCACTCGGATGAAGCAGTTGTGCCGGCAACGGCAAGCTGTGTGAGGGGCCCGGCATCTGCGCCACTGGCTTCCTCAGCCGGGGCGTCTTCGGCTGGTGCTTCCTCAGCCGGGGCGTCTTCGGCCGGTGCTTCCTCCGCGGCGGTGTCTTCGGCGGTGTCCTCACCTGGCCCGACACCCCAGATGCGCAGCGTTTCATCTGCCGATTGGGATACCAGGAACGAGCCATCCGGCGCAAACATCAGTGCATCAATGGCCGATGTATGACCGTCAAGCTGGTTCAGGTTGCTCCCATCTGTACTATCCCACAGCCAGAGCGAGCCTTGCGACGAGCCAGTCGCCAGCATGCTGCCATCGGGGCTAAAGTCGATCCCACGAATGTCGCCGCCCTGGTCTTCCAGCAGATAGGCAGTGCTTTCGTCTTCCACATCGTAGACCATTATCGTCCCGTTATTCAGGCCCGCCGCCAGCAAGGCACCATCCGGCGAGAAGGTGAGTGAGCTTACGACCGAGTCGGCGGGCAACGAGGTGATCTCGTCGCCGGTTGCGGCATCCCATAGCATGATCGTTTCGTCGATGCCGCCGGAGGCAACCAGCCCGCCATCCGGCGAGAAGGCCACTGCGTTGATCTGGTCGGTGTGCCCCTCCATTGTTGCAATCTCGCTCAGGTCGGCGGCATCCCACAGCTTCACGGTCATGTCGCGGGAACCAGTCGCAAGTGTGGAGCCGTCCGGCGCGATGGCGAAGTCAAAGATTCTTGCTTCGTGGGCTTCTTCAACGATGTTCGCCTCGCTGCCGTCGCTGTTCCACGCGGTAATCGAGTCACTGAAGTCGGTCGTATAGAACATCGACCCGTCCGGCGCGGATACAATATCGTTCACCTGGTCTTCGGCGATGACTTCGTTCTCACTCAGGTCAGCATCCCAAATCCGGATCGTGTCGGCACCATCGCCGCTCAGGATCGTCGCGCCGTC
The DNA here is from genome assembly GCA_937141995.1 of uncultured Chloroflexaceae bacterium. GTDB lineage: Bacteria > Chloroflexota > Chloroflexia > Chloroflexales > Chloroflexaceae > CAKZQX01. The sequence goes on from CAKZQX010000860.1 coordinate 6,559, forward strand.
TGCGGAAATTGTCAGCGCGCCAGTGGCGTTGGTTGAGCCGAGGGTTTCGCCATCAACTGACACAACCTCGGTGCCACTGGTGGGATCCCAGACAACCAGCGAGTCATCGAGCAGGCCGGCAACGAGCGTCGCGCCATCCGGCGTGAAGGCAACGCTGCGTACGCTGCTCGGATTTTCGAGTTCTTGCAAGCGGGCCGCGTCACTCGGACTGTAGATGCCGAGGTTACGGCTGTTGGAGACGACCACAAGTTGACTGCCATCCGGTGAAAAGAGCACCTGACTCTGGGGTGGCGTGTCAGCCTCGAAGCTCTGCATCTCGCTGCCCTCTGCCAGATTCCAGACTTTGACGATGCGACCAAACGAGCCGGAAGCGAGCAATCCCTCGGGCGAAAAAGCGACTGCTTCGACATCATCTTCGTGCCCGGTGAAGGTGCTCATCTGCGTACCGTCAGCTACGTTCCAGATCTGAATTTCGGGCGCGCTTGGTGCCACCATCAGTGTCACACTGTCGGAACCAAATACGACATCGTTAATGGAATCGTCCATCTCCAGGGTGTTGACCAGCGCGCCGTCTTCGACCCGCCAGAGCAGCACTTCCTTGCTGAGCGTGCCGGCAGCCAGCAAGCTGCCGTCCGGCGCAACGTCGATGGTATCGACGGAGAGCGAATCATCATCGAACGTGCGTACTTCACTCAACGTCTGAACGTCATAGAGCGCGACCAACCCATCCTGCAAGCCGGCAGCGAGGGTTACGCGGTCAGGCATAAAAATCAGATCATTGACTGCGGAAGTAGTAGGCATAAAGCCAGTTGTTTCCAGGGTTGCGGTATTGTGCAACCAGATACCGACTGATGTTCCGACCGCAGTGAGATCACCTTCGCGCGAGACAGCAATGACCTCCAGATTACCGCGCCCGATCATGCGCTGTTCCATCACCTCGGCGGCAGTTTCTGCCGTGATTGCATTTTCGGCCAGTTCGACCGGCTCTGGTGTTGCCGCCTCCGGTTCGGCGGTTTCCTCTGGGGTCGCAGTGGGAGTTTCTTCGGTTTCAGTCGGTGCTTCCTCTTCAGCCAGCGTTTCCTCTTGCGAAGGAGCCTCAACAGGAGGTTCGCCTCCACCACTACAGGCAGCCAGTGTGAGCATAAGCACCAGGATGAGGGATGTCCAGCCGTGCATCAAATTCTTTGTCATCTTGTCTCCTTAAATGTGCAACGAAATCAACATAGTATGCGTACTTCGGCGGTTGTGCGTAGTACGTGCTCATGTATAATGTGGGTGATATGTATTTCATGAGCCCGCTCGCGGCTGGAACCATATGACTGGAAATGAGCGTGGTAGACGGATGTCATTATGCGGCAGACGGCTTGCGTCAAGTCAGTCATATAGTTGTAGATAGCACTATACTGAGTTATCGTCAACGTATCGTGAAACTCAAATTTCGCGAGAGTTGAACCGGAATCCTGATTTTTCCGCATTTACCTACGCTCATCCGCCGACCGGAGCGCTTCGCCAGGACCGCCGTGGGCTGGATCCTGCGGGATATCTCTCGATATGATGAGGCATTTGTGCGAGCAGTACTTGAACAGAATATCCAGCACTTTTGCGCAGAAAGCCTCAAAAATGCCACAAAGTATTTCCCGAAAGAGTATCAAAAACGGTATCGTGACATGCGCCGGCATGCCTGAGATATAAACACTATGCTATACTGTGTGAGACAATGCTGCCGCGTTGAGGAGTATGGCAAGAAAAGGAACATAATACTCTTTATATTCGTGGAAAGGTTGTACAGTTGTGAATATTATTGATCTTTCGCATCAGCAACTGGATATCCTGAGTGTGCTCAAACTGGCTCACGCTGGCCCGCTTGTTCTGATCGCACCCGATGGGCGCGAATATGTGCTGGCGGAAGCTGATGATTTCGAGCGCGAGGTTGAACTGCTCCGTTCGAGTACCGCCTTTCAACAGTTCCTCGATGAGCGTTTAGCTGCCAGACACCGACGTCGTCCACTTACCAGTCTCCTTCAGGAAGTTGAGACAGAGATTGCGCGCGAACAGGCTACGAACCAGGAATAGCTTGTTTTATCGGCGTGTTGTTCGATTGTGTTTGAACGGCAATGGCACCTGCATTCTATTCCTTTGATCTCACATAACATGACTTACACGGTGAGCGTGCAAACCGGGCATTTCACCCGGTGAACGGCAGAATCGCCTGCGGCAGCATGGTACATTTTGATCCTTTTTCACAAAAATGTTGCACATAGTGCAACATTTTTGTGAAAAAGAATGTTCCATTCCGCCCTGCCGGAGGCGAATCGGGCCGTTTGTCCAGGCAGATGCCTGGTTTAGAACCGACC
>CAKZQX010000861.1 GCA_937141995.1 uncultured Chloroflexaceae bacterium
AGGAACATCTTGCACAACGTGCAAGATGTTCCTGAAAAAGAAGAAGATCTTCCACGCTGCCGGCGGCGAAACGGGCCATGTGTTCGGGCAGACGCCTGGGTTGGAACCGACCGCGTACGTCCTGTAAATAATCCGCTTGGGCGCATGAATGAACGACATGACCCCTGGTTGCACAAAAGTCACGCTAGTACTACAACGAGATTTCTTGCTCATCGCAGAGACGCAGCGGGTGCAGCGATGACCAGACCGGGGTAGCGATGACCAACCCCGGATGGACAGTTCAGCTTGTTCTGTGGCTTTGGTGCGCCTGGTTGTGGGAAATTCTCGTTGTAGTACCGGAAGACTGACAGGGCAAATTCTTAAGCAGTGGTTAAATAGTGAGCCACATTAATGTAGTGACGCAACTAACGATCTTGTTATCTAAGTCACTTCTCCCTGTCAGACCATTGTCATCGGTCAATACTAAAGTAAAGTCAAATATTAAAACCGGCAAACGATGAGACAACACCATCGTTACGGTAAAAGCATCTCGGTCTTTTACAGACTCTGCAAAAGGTAAAAGACTGCCGGAACGATAACGTGTGTTGCAACACCCGCACTATAACTTCTGTGAATTGAATGGAGGTCAGCATGACAATCGTGTCTGAGGGACGACCAGGATCTGGGTTTGCGCAGCATCAACAACAGTTTGTGGCATATGAGGAACAATTTCAGCAACCTGCTCCCACTTATGTGCGCTCGAATATGACACTACCGCTGGAGTTTACAATGGATGAACCAATCTACGTATCGATAGTTATACCAATTTTTAATGAAGAAGAGAGTCTGCATCAGTTGCATGAGCGCCTCTCGCCGGTGATGCAGCAATTAGGCAAACCTTACGAGATTATTCTGGTGGACGATGGCAGCAAGGACGGTACATTTCCTATCTTGAAAGAGTTACACGAGCGTGATCCGCATGTGCGCGTTATTCGATTTCGTCGCAACTTCGGCCAGACCGCTGCTTTCTCGGCCGGGTTTGACCTTGCGCGCGGCGACATAATTATTACGATTGATGCTGATTTGCAAAATGATCCGGCGGATATTCCTACCCTGCTGGAAAAGGTTGACCAGGGATATGATGTGGTCAGCGGTTGGCGTTTCCGGCGCAAAGATCCTTTCCTGAACCGCCGCCTGCCCTCGATGATTGCCAACTCGCTTATCTCAAAGATGACCAATGTCAAGCTGCACGACTATGGTTGCTCGCTCAAGGCGTACCGCTCCGAGGTGGTGAAAAACATCCGCCTGTATGGTGAGATGCACCGCTTCATCCCGGCGCTGACCAGTTGGCTAGGGGTAGAGGTCGCCGAGGTGCCGGTTAACCACTCGCCCCGGAAGTATGGCAAGTCGAAATATGGCCTGAGCCGCATTATCCGCGTCTGGCTGGATCTGCTGACGGTGAAGTTTCTGCTGGACTATGCTACCCGGCCCATCCAGATTTTCGGCCTCCTGGGGATGCTCTGTCTGACAATCGGGACCGCAATTGGGGGCTATCTGTCGCTGATGCGTGTCTTCTTTGCGCAAGGTCTGGCGGATCGGCCGCTGCTGCTGCTGGCGATTCTGCTTGTTGTGCTGGGGGTGCAGTTTGTGACGATGGGCTTGATTGGTGAACTGGTGGTGCGCACCTATTATGAAGCGCAGCAGAAGCCAATTTACACCGTGCGCGAGGTACTGACTCCCCAGAAGTTATCGGAGCCGACAATTTCCCATACGCACGAAGTTGCAATGGAAGTCGGGCTGTGATCATAGGGGGGCAACACGGCAGACATCGTGCTACTGGTTGGTTTATGGATATTGACTACCTGATAAATGTATTACTGGTGTGCTTCTTGCAAAAGGGATAGGATGACGATATCAGGTAGTATTGTAGTTGCCAGTAGCACTCGCAATCCTTGCAATCAGTCAGTCGTGTTATGACCAATTCTTTTTGCCGATGGTGCGCTATCTGATGCTGCAGACGCCATCTGGTGCAGCGGCGACGGAACAAATTTCTTGCAGGTAAAGAGAACTAAGCTCTATGGATCATCGATTTGGTTCACGATGATCCAGGAGGGGGAATTGATTAAGATGAATACACTTTTTATGGCTCCGCAGCCATTCTATCAGGAGCGGGGCACACCCATCGCGGTAGACCGCATTTTACAGGTATTATCAGAGCGCGGCGAACGAATTGATCTTGTTACCTGGCATGAAGGCCAGGATATGACCTATGATCGTGTCAACATTCATCGTATTCCTAATCTGCCGATTCGCAATATTCGACCGGGTTTTTCAGTGGCAAAGATCATTTGTGATATTTTTATGCTCTTTGTGGTGCTCCGTCTGGTCTCCCGACGCCGGTACCATCTGGTGCATGCCGTTGAGGAAGCGGTATTTATCGCGTTGTTGCTCAAAATCATTTTCAAAGTACCGTATGTGTATGATATGGACTCTTCGCTGGCGCAGCAGGTGATCGAGCGGTTTCCCCGGCTGGCCGTGCTCGCACCAATCCTCAACTTTTTTGAGGGACTGGCAGTGCGAAATGCCAAGGCAGTGGTTCCGGTGTGTGATGCTCTGGCGACCGTAATCGAGCGTCATGAACCGGAGAAAGTGGTTGTGTTGCAGGATATTTCGCTCTTAAGCCCGGAGGGACCGCGTATTCCCGAGGATCTTCGGACCCAACTGTCAATTCAGGGCCAATTGCTCATGTATGTGGGCAACCTGGAGTCATACCAGGGCATTGATCTCTTACTCCAGAGTTTTGCGTTGACACTCGAAAAGACTGACCAGGCTGATCTGGTGATTATCGGCGGCGAAATGCAAGATATTCAAAAGTATCAGGAGCAGTGTCGTCAGTTCGGCATTGAGCAGCGAGTTCACTTTCTTGGACCACGGCCAATTGAGTATCTGGCAGTGTATCTGGCCCAGGCCGATATCCTGGTATCCCCCCGGATCAAGGGCAACAATACGCCGATGAAGATCTATTCGTACCTTGACAGCGGCAAACCTCTCCTGGCGACGGATCTGCCGACCCATACGCAGGTGCTGGATCAGCGTGTGGCACTGCTGGCACGGCCGGCACCGGCACAGTTTGCGACCGGAATGTTGCACTTGGTTCAGGATGCCGGTTTGCGTGCCCAATTAGGGATCGCCGGAAGACTGCTGGTAGAGGAGAAGTTTACCTACAAGGCCTTCCAGAAGCGTGTCAACGGCTTGTTTGACTGGTTGAATACCGAAATTGACCCGACTGCTGCTCCCGCGCGTACTTCAGCGCGAATTGCGGCACCCTGATCCGGCCACAGTGCTATGATGAGGTGATTAGACCAGCGGAAAAGTATCTCATGCGCCATGGAACGTTCGGGCATCAGGTAGCAGTCAGGAGTAACAGAGATATTATGGTTCCGGGAATGCAGCGAAATCTTGGCACAATGACTGAGAAGGTCTATGATGTCCTGGTCATCGGTGGTGGTATCCATGGCGCGTGTATCGCCTGGGAAGCAGCCTTGCGAGGGTTATCGGTTGCGCTGGTCGAGAAAGCCGATTTCTGTTCGGCAACGTCGGCAAATAGCCTGAAAATTATTCATGGCGGGCTACGCTACCTGCAACATGCCGATTTCAAGCGCATGCGCGAGTCGATTGGCGAACGCCGTAACCTGATGCGCATTGCGCCGCATCTGATCCACCCGCTGCCCATTCTGTTTCCGACGCGTGGGCATGGATTGCAGGGCCGTGAGGTGATGACTGTAGCGCTGGCCCTCAATGATCTGATAAGCAGTGACCGCAATCGGCAGATGGATCCCCAGAAGCATCTGCCACGGGGACGCACAATCTCGCGCAAAACCTGTCAGGAACTACTGCCCGACCTCTGTGACGGCGATGTAACTGGGGGGGCTATCTTTTATGATGCACAGGTCTATAACTCGGAGCGGCTTCCGCTGGCCTTCTTGCGCTCGGCGGCCCATGCCGGGGCAGATCTGGCGAATTATGCGGAAGTTGTCGGGTTTCTCCAACAGCAACAACGCCTGGTCGGAGCAACCGTCCGTGACCGTTTGAGCGGGGCGGAGATTGATATTCGCGCCCGCATGATCGTTAATACAGCCGGTCCCTGGGTACGCCAGGTGCTGGGGCAAGTGCAGCCGGGGCCGGCACCGACCGGTCCCTATCTGGCAAAAGCCATTAACCTGGTGACCCGACCACTGTTCCATACCTATGCGGTCGGGCTTGCCAGCCGTAAGAATTTCCGTGACAGTGATGCGGTTATCAACAAGGGTAGTCGTCTGCTGTTTACCGCGCCCTGGCGGGGCTACTCGATGATCGGAACCGAGTATATCGCATATCACGGAAATCCGGATGACTTTGTTGTCACCGAAACAGAGATCCGGAACTTTATTGACGAGATCAACCAGGCGTACCCGGCGGCCCGCCTCGAACGCTCCGATGTTTCGTTTGTGCAGGGTGGGCTAGTTCCGATCAGCGGGGTTGATCCACGAACAGGTTCTGTCCAACTGACCAAACATTTTACCATCGATGATCATCAGCATGAAGGATTACATGGTCTGATCTCCGTAGTGGGCGTAAAATATACAACGGCGCGTTATGTTGCCGAGAAGGTCATTGATAAAGTTTTTGCAATGCGTGGGCAGCAGTCCCCCCCTTCCAGATCAGCGGTTATGCCGCTCTATGGTGGACACATCGAGGACTTTGAGGGGTTTTTACAGGCGACGGTGCGCAAGCAATCGCATGGTTTGAAAGAAAATATTGTTCGTCAACTGGTATATAGCTATGGTTCAGCCTACCCTGATGTTCTCCGTTACCTGGAGCAACCAGATGCGCTACCCCCGGGAATCTCGGCAGAAATGGCTGTTCTGAGGGCCGAAACCCTCCATGGTATTCACATGGAGATGGCGCAGAAACTGGCCGATATTGTCTTTCGCCGGACGGAGTTGGGCACGGCAGGGCATCCTGGTGATCAAACACTACATTTCGTCGCTGAGGTCATGGGTGCGGAGTTGGGTTGGAGTCGGGCGCACATGGAGCAGGAGTTGCAAGAAATATATGACAATACTATCTGGACAGCAGAGAACAGGCACGACCACGGATCAACCCTGGCCGATCCGGCTCTTCAACAAGTCGGTGTTGAAACAGCGCAAGTATAAAGAGATTACAGCTCTATTCGGTGCCAATTGGCATGGTACATTTCTCGACATTGGTTCAGACAATGGAGTGATTAGCTATCTATTGCGGGAACGGGGAGGTGACTGGAAGAGTGCCGATCTTGACCCGCAGGCGGTTGCGTCAATTCGTGAACTGGTTGGCGATGAAGTATACCAGTTTGACGGAGGACCGACGCCTTTCGCCGATAATGCGTTTGATGGAGTGGTAATCGTTGATTTTCTGGAACACATTCCCGATGATCAAGCGTTTATGGCTGAGATAGCACGGATTATCAAACCTGGCGGTTTTGTCATCATCAATGTACCACATATCAAACGCAGCCTGTTGCGCCGCTTTCGCCTGGCGATTGGGCAGACCGACGAGAAACATGGTCATCTTCGTCCAGGATATACGGTCAGAAGTCTGCGGGCGCTGCTGGGAGACCATTTCCAGCTTGAGCAGCAGCATACCTACTCGAAGTTCTTCTCCGAGGCGGTGGATACGCTGATGGTTTTTGCTGTCTCACTGCTTAAGCGTAAGTCGGGCGATAAGGCCCACTCGCAAAAAGGTCTCCTTGTGACCGGCAAAGATATGAATGCCTATCAGTCGATGTTCAGAATATATTCATTGATCTATCCGATAATCTGGTTAGTCTCAAAACTCGATGCGTTGTTATTCTTCCGTAGCGGTTATATGCTCATCGCAAGCGCCCGATCGCAGAAGAGGTAAACCTTCCAATGAACAAGATCCTCGTTACCGGTGGCAAAGGGTTCCTCGGATCACATATTGTTGCCCGGTTGCAACAAGAGGGGTACCAGGTGCGCGTACTGGCGCGACCCCGTCCGGATGCGGCTCCATCCTCAAATGGCAGTTACGAGGTCATCGCGGCCGATATTCGTGATGCTGATGCGGTTGAGCAGGCAATGCGCGGAATGGATGCGGTTATCCACCTGGTGTCAAACTTTCGTAAGGGCGGATCAGACAAAGAAGACGCCTACGCGGTAAATGTCGAGGGTTCCCAGAATGTATTGCGTGCGGCACATAAGCATCATGTGCAACGAGTTGTGCATTGTAGCACGATTGGCGTGCATGGCACGGTGCTCTCGATTCCAGCGAATGAAACGACCCCCTTCAATCCGACTGATCTTTACCAGGAGACCAAACTGGTTGCGGAGCGGTTGGTCTGGAAGTTCTACGAGAAAACGCAACTGCCGATCACCGTTATCCGCCCGATCTCCTTGATTGGTCCCCACGACACACGGATGCTGAAACTCTTCCGGATGATCCAGCAGGGGCGCTTCATTATGATGGGGCAGGGTGATGCTTTTTTTCAACCTGCCTATATTGACGATGTTGTGGATGGATTTATGCTGGCCCTTACCCATCCACAAGCGGTTGGTGAGGCATTTATTGTGGGTGGTGAGGAGTATGTGCCGTTGCGCGAACTGGTTACCATGATCGCTGAGGAACTGCATGTCGCGCCACCAAAGATTCGTATTCCCCTGGAGCCGATGTTGATTGCCGCATCCCTCTGCGAGTCGGTCTGTGTACCGTTGAAAATTGAGCCACCGCTGCACCGCCGCCGGATGAGCTTTTTTCAGAACAATCGCGCTTTTTCGGTCGAGAAGGCCAGAAAACTGCTTGGGTTTGAACCGCAATACAATCTGCGTGAAGCGTTGCGCGCAACTATTCGCTGGTACAAAGAACAAAACTGGTTGTAGTTGTAAGGGAAAACTTATGAAAGAATCGCTTGTCTCCTGGACCGGCGCTGACGATGGATCGCAGCGTACGCAGATGCAGTCAACCCTCACCGATACCAATAAATCTGCCTTGCAGAAGTATCAGGAACTGGTCACCGGCACAACCGGTCTGGGAACACTACTCAAATATGAACTTTATACCGGTCTGTTTGGTCCATTGCCGGGCGCGCCTGGCTTTGTCTTACGCAAATTCTTCTTTCGCAAATTGCTCACGCGCGTTGGTCGCAATGTCATCTTTGGCCGTTCCATGACTATTCGTCACCCTAATCGTATTATGGTTGGTGCCAATGTGGTCTTTGACGACTATGTGGTACTGGATGCCAAAGGGACCGACAACCGCGGCATCGACATTGCCGACAATGTCATTGTCGGACGTGGCTCGGTGATAAGCTGCAAGAACGGCAATATCAGCATTGGCGAAGGGACGAATATTGCCATGAGTTGCTTCATCCAGTCGGCGCGCGACGTACAGATTGGCAAGAATGTGCTTTTTGCCGCCTACTGTTATGTCATCGGTGGTGGCGATCACCGTACCGATCGGATCGATGTGCCGATCATCTATCAGGGTCAGGTGGTGCGGGGGGTGACGATTGAGGACAATTGCTGGCTCGGTGCCGGCGTGAAGGTCCAGGATGGCGTTACTATTGGTCACGACTCAATTATCGGCAGTGGCGCAGTAGTGACAAAGGACATTCCCCCTTACAGTGTGGCGGTGGGTGTGCCCGCGAAGGTTGTAAAAAACAGAAAACATACCTGAGTAACGACATCAACTTGACAGATTATGGAACAGGAGATTCGCATGTCACACGTTCAAGCTAAAAGTAAGCGTTTTGCGCCAATGCAGAACAATCGCACAATGGTTTCGTCACGAACCGCTTCTGAACCTATTCGTGTTTTGCATGTTATTGATAAGCTCGGTGTCGGTGGTTCAAGTATTCATGGGATTACCCGTGTGCTTGGTTGGTGGATCCCTCGCTTCGATACCGATCAATTCCAGATCAGTGTATGCAGTCTGCGTGCGCCTGAACCGGCAGGCGAGGTACTTCGCACGGAAAATATTCCGGTTTTTTATTTGAGCAAGGGCAAGTTTGATCCGCGCACCCTCACGGAGTTACTGAACCTGATAAAGCGTGAGCGGCCACATATTTTGCATCTGCACGGCTTCGGTGCCACGAATTTTGGTCGTATTGCCGGCCGCATAGCGGGGGTCCCCAACATTGTCCACGAGCATGTGGTCTTTTTGAAGCAACCTGGTTATCAGACTGTGGCGGACATGCTGCTGGCCCCATTAACGACCCGTGCAATCGCGATTTCAAATCCGGTACGTGACTACATGATCGCTACGCGGAAGGTAAAGCCCGGAACGCTGGATACATTTTTCTATGGATTGCCATTATCTGAGTTTCAGGCATCTGCGCCTCATATTCTTCAGGAGAAGCGGCAGCAGTTAGGGCTTGCGCCGACTGATCGCGTGGTCTGCAATGTTGGTCGTCTGGATACCCAGAAGGGCCAGGTGTATCTGGTGAAGGCAGCCGCGGCTATCCTGGAGGCGGTACCCGAGGCGCGCATCCTGCTGGTTGGTGATGGACCCGATCAGGCAATGCTCAAAACAGTTGCCGCGCAGGAGGGCATTGCCGATAAGATTATCTTTCCAGGATATCGCAGTGATGTAGCTGATATGCTGGCTATATCGGATATTATCGCTATTCCTTCGTTGTGGGAGGGGGGGCCGATTACCCTGTTTGAGGCGATGCAACTGGGGAAACCCGTGATTGGCACACCGGCAGGTATTATGCCGAAAGTGATTCGCGAAGGTGAGACGGGGTTTGTGGTACCCTTCAAAGATAGCACCGCGCTGGCAGAAAAGACCATTCATCTCCTTCAGAATCCCGCTATTGCGCAGGCAATGGGTCAGGCGGGATGGAACGTATGTCAGGAGTATGATATTTCCAAGTCAGTACAACGCCTGAGTGATATTTAT
>CAKZQX010000862.1 GCA_937141995.1 uncultured Chloroflexaceae bacterium
GGTCAATATGCCCCTGCGCGAGTGGGCCCACGAGATCCCGCCGGACAGCGGATTGACCGGGCGAGTGTTGCGTGAACGGCAGCCCGTCCGGCTGGATCGCTACGATGAACTGGATGACCTGATCCTGCCCGAGTTTGCCGACCATGCCGCTATCGGCATGCCGATCTGGTGGGGCCGACAGGTTATCGGGGTGTTTAGCGTCGGAGCGGAGTTGCCGCATCGCTTTGGCGTGCAGGATGTGGCTACGCTGGAGTTGTTTGCGCGGCATGCCGCAATTGCTATCGAAAATGCGCGCCGCTACAAGCAGGAACAGCGCCGCAATGAGCGCCTGGCGTTGATTGCGCGGGTCGGGCGCATTATCACGGCGGATCTGTTGATTGACGATCTGCTGCAGAATGCCGCCGATGCTATCCATGAGTTGTTGGGCTACACCTATGTCTCACTCGCGCTGATTGACCCGGCAGATCCGCAGACGCTGGTTTTCGGCGCGGTTGCCGGCCCTTATCGTTCGACCAACCCACAGGCGTATCGGCTGCCCGTCACCCGGGGGATTACCGGGACCGCGGCCCGTTCCCGCCAGGCGGTGCTGGTCAACGATGTCACGGCTGATCCGCGCTATATTGCAATACCCGGTGTTGCGGATATTCAGGCGGAACTGGCGTTGCCGATCCTGCATTGTGACGCGGTGCTGGGCGTGCTCAATTTGGAGAGCGCCACGCGGTTCAGTGAAGAGGATGTCGCCAGCCTGCGCATTATTGCCGACCAACTGGCCGTCGCTATTGAGAATGCTCGACTATTTACGGCGGAACAGCAGCGCGCGGCCCGGATTGCTGCAATCAACCACGTTGGGCGGCTGATTACTAATAGCCTTAGTCTTGATGAGATTATCCACACAGCAGTTGCGGCCATCCGCGAACAGCTTGAATATCACAACATCGCGCTGCTACTGGTTGATCCGGATGATCCGCAGACGCTGGTGCTGCGCAGCTATAGCGGGATCTATATCGAGGCGATGGTCGATGAGTATCGGCAGCCGATCAACCAGGGCGTGATCGGCATGGCGGCACAGGAACGGCAGCCGCTGCTGATTATCGATGTGCAGAACGATCCGCGCTATCTGCCAATTCCAGGGGCTTCCGACATCTATTCTGAACTGGCTGTTCCGCTGGTATTTGGTGAGCAGTTGCTGGGGGTGCTCAATATCGAGTCGCGCCGGCGCATCACCGAGGAGGATGCCGCCGGTTTTGCAATAATTGCCGACCAACTGGGAACCGCTATCGAAAATGCCCGCCTGTTTGGGAGCCTGCAACAGGCGCTGGAAGAGACCCGGTTGCTCTATGCCACCAGTCAGCGACTCAGCACGGCAATGAGTGTAGCCGAGGTCATTGGGGCCTATCTGGATCAGGTGGCGGCGCGGGGACGGTATGCCTGTGCGGTTGTGCTCATGGAACATGATCATCTGGAACGGCGCACAACTATGGTTATCCGTGGGTGCTGGTCGCCACAGCGGGGAACCTACCTGGAAGAGGAGCGCTGGCCCTTTGTCGATGCACCCTTCACCCCGCTGCTCGACACCGGGCAGACCGTTACCTTCGCCAATGTCTACGCCGATCCAGAGGTGCCCACGGTGCTGCGCCAGATGCAGGCGCATGCGCAACGTCCGGCGCTGGCGCTGATCCCGCTGATGGTTCGCGGGCGGCGTATCGGCATGGTGCTGCTGAGTTATCCGGATACGCGCACATGGCAGGAAGCAGATCTGCAACCCTACCAGGCAACCGCGGCACAACTGGCAACCGCTATTGATAGTCGGCAACAACATCGCCTGCTGACCGAACGCGGGCAGCAACTGGCGGTACTGGAGGAGCGCCGCCGCCTGGCCCGCGAACTGCATGACTCGGTCACACAGTCCATGTTTAGCATGAGCCTGTTGTCCCAGGTTATTCCCGACCTCTGGGAGCTTGATCCGGAGGAGGCGCGGCAGTCGCTCAAGCAGATCCGCGATCTGACCCGTGGGGCGCTGGCGGAGATGCGCGCGCTGCTCCTGGAACTCCGTCCAGCCGAAGCGGACGAGCATAGCCTGGCGCAGGCGCTGACCCGGCACGCGGCCGCATTTGAACAGCGTACCGGGATACCGGTCACCGTGGAGGTGGGGACCGCTCCGGCCCTCCCCGATGAAGTCGCGCAGGCACTCTTACGAATTGCGCAGGAGGCGCTGACGAACGCGTCGCGCCATGCCCAGGCCCGGCAAGTCTCTGTACAGGTAGCGGACGGCCCCCCGACACGCCTGCTGATCACCGACAATGGCAAGGGGTTTGATCCGGCACAGGTTGCGGGTGATCACTTCGGGCTGATCTCGATGCGCGAGCGGGCGACCAGGATTAATGCCCGGTTGCAGATCTGTTCGGCACCCGGCCAGGGTACCGAAGTCATCGTCGAGTGGCCGGGTCACACCGGGGAAGATAGAAGTGGGTAGGGACGTGCTTCTGCACGACCGTGGTCCATCAGGCACGCAAGTTTGCGGTAAGGAGAGCATATGGCACCTATTCGGGTCTTAATTGTTGATGACCATGCAATTACCCGGCAGGGGTTGCGTACCGTCTTGCGCGTGCTACCGGATATGGAGTTGGCCGGCGAAGCGCGGAATGGACAGGAGGCGATTGCGGCCGTAAAAACCTTGCAGCCGGATGTGGTGCTGATGGATTTGGTGATGCCCGAAATGGACGGAGTGACGGCGATCACCACGCTCAAACAGATGCTGCCCGATCTGCCAATCATTGTGCTGACCACCTTTTCCGAGACGGACCTGGTGATCGGCGCAGTTCAGGGGGGCGCGGATGGCTATCTGCTCAAGGATGTTGAAGTTGAGGAGTTAGCCCGCGCCATTCGTACCGTCAAAAACGGACAGCCCTATTTGCACCCGGAAGCCACGCGCCATCTGCTGCAGGCGACCTCACGCTCGCCGGAACAGGTTCCCGAACGACTGACAAAACGAGAGCAGGAGGTCTTGACGCTGCTGGCACGCGGCTACACCAACCGCCAGATCGCCGACTCCCTGACGATTACCGAGAAGACGGTCAGCGTGCATGTAAGTAACCTG
>CAKZQX010000863.1 GCA_937141995.1 uncultured Chloroflexaceae bacterium
CCGATGATGATCGGGCCGCAACCCGCGCAGGTCTGCTGGGCCGCACAAGAAAAAATCACCATCACTGGACACCCAACCAGTTACCATCCCTTCTCCAACAGTTGCGCAATCTTCACCCCCAGTGTATGAGATTTTCGTCACAAAGTCCGTCCGGCATGTTATGCTGGTCGCTGTACAAGGATGTACAGGCTACGAAAGCGAGGAAGCTATGTTTCATAAGATTCTCGTCGCTGTAGACGGGTCGGAGCACGCGCGTCGGGCGCTGGAAACGGCGATTGATATCGCCCGGCGTTACGATGCAACCCTGTGTCTACTACATGCTTTTCCCCATGTTTCTGATCTCCTCGGCACGCCCTTCTATGAGCAGATGGTCGAGTCGCGCACAATGATCGGGCGTTCGCTGCTGGAGTCGGCGCGTACCCAGGTGGGCGATCTGGTCCCGGTTGAGGAGCAACTCCTGCAAGGGCCGGCGGCCTCGGCTATTCTGCGGGTCGCCGATGTTGAGCATTGCGATCTGATTATGCTGGGCTCGCGTGGTCACAGCCAGATCGGGGGCATCCTGCTGGGAAGTGTGAGTAACGTGGTTGCACAGCGGGCCCACTGCCCGGTCATGGTTGTTCACTAACAAGTGCGCTGGTACCGCCGGTTTAACCAGGTGCGGTTCCGGAGAGGTGCGTAATTCCTCTGTCCCCAGGCCAAATAATTGGCCTGGGGACGTTTGTTATATTCATGACTTACACGGTGGGTGGGCAAACCGGGCGTTTCACCCGATGTAAGCTCGATTCGCCTGCGGCAGCATGGTACATTTTATTTCTTTTTCACAAAAAATGTACTCTTTGAGTACATTTTTTGTGAAAAGTTGGTCTAATTCCGATCTTTTGGAAAAGTGGTTCTCCGAACCACTTTTCCAAAAGAATGTCCGATATCGTTCTACCGCAGGAAATTCCGGCTTCTATCCGGTCAAATGTCCGATTTTTACGCCCACAGCGTAAGTCGTGTTATAGTATGAGGTGATGTTCCAAGCAGAGACCAGACGGATAGAGTATGACGCATTCCACCCCATCGCCCGACCATGAGCACCAGCACCCGGAAGAACAGCCCACCCCGCGCCAACCTGTAACCGCGCGAACATTTCGCAGCCTGGTCGATCAGCGGATTGCTGCCGCCGAAGCGGCCGGGGCGTTTCGGGATCTGCCGGGAGCCGGGAAGCCGCTCAAACTGGATGATGACGCGACTGTTCCCGCCGAGGAGCGGGCGGCTTTCCGACTGCTCAAGAACGCGGGATTTGCCCCGCCCTGGATCGAACTGCAAAAGGAGATCCTTACCGAACAGGATAAACTGAAAGACTGGCTGGCGCAGCAGCAGCAGCACTGGTCGGCCCTGAACGAAACGGCGCAAGAGCGGTTGCGTGCCGACTACCGGCGCCGGCTGGTTGCGCTCAATCGGCAGATCAGTAGCTACAACCTGATGTCCCCCCGGTCAGCCACGCACCTGCCCACCTTCCGGGTGGAGCGCGAACTGGCCCGCCTCGGTGAGAAGTAGGGACGTGCTTCTGCACATCCCCGCCCAACCAGAAACGCGGCACGAAGGGGAACTTTCCCACTCGCGCCGCGTTTTGCAGTTTACGTATTGTCACACGCGCACTACACTCAGGCCGTTACCGTCTCGCGGCGCGGGCGGGGGCGCGGCGCGGCCGGCTCCGGCAATCCCTCCGTGGCCGCTTCCAGTTTGGCTACGACCTCGCGCGGCATCACCCGGCAGAAGCGGGCGCGGTAGACATCCCAGCGCGACAGAATCTCGGCCGCGCGCCGGCTGTTGGTCAGCTCAACATGCCGCCGGACCAACTGCTGCACCCGCGCCTCATCCTGCGGACTCAGCGGATCAAGCTGGACCAGGGTCGGGTTGTGGCGCTGTTCCAGCGTACCGGTTTCATCAAGCACATAGGCCACGCCGCCGGTCATCCCGGCGCCAAAGTTGCGCCCGGTCGGCCCCAGCACAACCACCGTGCCGCCGGTCATATACTCGCAGCCATGGTCGCCCACGCCCTCGACGACGGCGGTGCTACCGCTGTTACGTACGGCGAAGCGCTCGCCCACCTGCCCGGCGGCGTACAACTCACCACCGGTTGCGCCATAGAGCAGCGTATTGCCGGCGATAACATTCTCCTGCCAGGCGTAGCGCGCTTTCTCGTTCGGGCGGATGACGATCACCCCGCCCGCCATACCTTTCCCAACATAGTCATTGGCCTCGCCAATCAGCGTCAGATGCATGCCCGGCGCGTTGAACGCGCCGAAGCTCTGCCCGGCACTGCCATGGAGCGTAACATTGACCGTATTGGGCGGCAGGCCATTTTCGCCAAACATCTGGCCGACAGTTCCCGCCAGCCGCGCACCGAAAGTGCGGTCGCCATTGCCGATGGTGTAATTCAGATCCACCGGCCCGCGCCCGGAGAAGACGCCGCGCGCGTCATGCAGCAACCGGGCATTCAGCGTCTCCTGCGCCGGCAGGGCATTATTCTGCCCGCTATGCCGGATTGCGTCGGTCGGGCTATAGCTGCCGGCTGCCAGGACCGGCGTCAGGTCCAGCAGATCGGCACTGGGAATACCACTCTGGCGCTGGCGCAGCAGATCGGTGCGGCCAACCGCCTCCTCCAGAGAACGCAGGCCGAGCGACGCCAGGATCTCGCGGATCTCCTGGGCCATGTAGCGGAAGAAGGCCATCACCATCTCCGGCTTGCCGGGAAACTTCGCCCGCAGATCGCCGCGCTGGGTGGCAATTCCCACCGGGCAGGTGTTGTTGTGGCAGGCGCGCGCCATCACACAGCCCTCAGCAATCAGCGCCGACGTACCAAAGGAGAACTCGTCCGCGCCCAGCAAGGCGGCCAGCACCACATCACGCCCGGTGCGGAAGCCACCGTCGGCCCGTAGCCGCACCCGCCCACGCAGACCGTTGAGTACCAGCGTCTGCTGCGTCTCGGCCAGGCCCAACTCCCAGGAGATCCCGGCATTCTTAATACTGCTGAGCGGCGATGCACCCGTTCCACCGGAGTGCCCGCTGATCAAGATGCCGTCGGCGTAGCCCTTGGCGACACCGGCAGCAATGGTGCCGACACCGGCAGTTGCCACCAGTTTGACCGACACCCGCGCCTCGGGGTTGACCTGCTTGAGGTCGTAGATCAGCTGCGCCAGATCCTCAATGCTGTAGATATCGTGGTGCGGTGGTGGGCTGATCAGTGATACCCCCGGTACCGTATGCCGGATACGGGCAATTTCGGCGCTGACCTTGTGGCCGGGGAGATGCCCACCCTCGCCGGGCTTACTGCCCTGGGCCATCTTGATTTGCAACTCCTCGGCACCGGCAAGGTAGGCCGGAGTGACCCCGAAGCGCCCGGAGGCGACCTGCTTGATCCGGCTGTTGCGCTCATCCTTGTAGCGCTCCGGAGCCTCGCCCCCCTCACCGCTGTTGCTCTTCCCGCCCAGGCGGTTCATCGCAATCGAGAGCGTCTCGTGGGCCTCGCTGCTGGTGCTGCCATGGCTCATCGCGGCGGTGCTAAAGCGCTTCACAATCGCCTCAATCGGCTCGACTTCCTCCAGCGGGATGGGCGACCCGGCGGGCACAAACTCCAGTAGATCACGCGGCTCCGTGGGCG
The DNA here is from genome assembly GCA_937141995.1 of uncultured Chloroflexaceae bacterium. Taxonomy (GTDB): domain Bacteria; phylum Chloroflexota; class Chloroflexia; order Chloroflexales; family Chloroflexaceae; genus CAKZQX01. The sequence continues at coordinate 3,650 of CAKZQX010000863.1, forward strand.
GCCGGTTGTTGACCAGATCGGCATAGGCCCGATAGCGTCCATAGCCCCGCAACGCCGAGTGCGAGTCGCCGTTGAGCGCGTCCTCGCTCTGTACCGCGTTGTGCAGGGCATGGATCACCGCCGGGCTGTAGGCGTGATACTCACCGCCCTTTTTGAATTTGTAGAAACCGGGGTGGGGCAGTTTTGGTACCGCGCCGCCAAAGGCGCGCTGATGCCGGACCAGCACATCCTGCGCCAGCTTCGCAAAACCAATGCCGCCGATCCGCGAGGGCGTATTGGTAAAGCAGGCATCGACCAGTTCCTGTGCCAGCCCGACCGCCTCGAAGATCTGCGCGCCGCAGTAGCTCTGCACCGGCGAGATGCCCATCTTGGACATAATCTTGAGCAGACCCTTCTCCAGCGCCTGGACAAACTTCGCCTCGGCCTGTGCCAATTCGGTGGCATGGGTTACGGTGACCGGGCCATGGTCCAGGTCGGTTACGCCGTTGCCGTTGCCGTTGCCATTACCATTGTTACTGCCGTTGGTATTTCCCTGCTTCGCGCTAAGTTCGATCAGCTTGAGGGCGCGCACACTCTCCAGCGCCAGGTAGGGATTCACCGCCTCCGCGCCATAGCCCACCAGACATGCCAGATGATGCACTTCGCGCGGCTCACCGCTCTCGACTACCAGGCTGAGATGGGAGCGCCATCCCGTGCGAATCAGATGATGATGCACCGCGCCCAGCGCCAGCAGCGCCGGAATTGCTGCCTGCTCCGCATCTACGCCCCGGTCACTGATGACCAGAATGGCCGTGCCCGCGCGGGCTGCCGCTTCCGCATCGGCACACAGGCGGGAGACGGCCGCCTGGAGCGCCTGATCGGGTTGCTCCTCCAGGGCCGCAACCGGCATCAGCGCGCTGATCGTCGCGGTACGCAGCAGCGGATCGTCATTGGTACGGATGGCCGCCAGATGCGCATCGGTCAGCACCGGCGAGGAGAGCCCCAGCAGATGCGCCTGCTCCGGCGTCTCGTCCAGCAGGCCATGGCGGCGTCCCAGCGCCAGATGCAGCGACATCACCAACTCCTCGCGGAGCGGATCAATCGGCGGGTTGGTCACTTCCGCAAAGCGCTGCTTGAAGAACTGGAAGAGCGGTCGCCCCAGTTCGTATTGTGAGAGCACCGCGGCCGGGGTATCATCGCCCATCGAGCCGATCGGCTCCTGCCCATTGCGCAGCATCGGCTTCAGGATGAC
>CAKZQX010000864.1 GCA_937141995.1 uncultured Chloroflexaceae bacterium
CTATCCTACCATAGGACGGGAAGTGCGTCCCAGGGCTTTTGCGCGCTAACAAAAATTTTCACCTTGTGAAAATTTTTTGTAAAAAAGGATGGTTTCTTCCACCCTGCCGGAGGCGGTATCCTCTTCCAGATCAGGAACCAGGTAAGCCCGGTTATTTGAAAGGTATTGGCCCATGATGCGACCTCATATCCGGATCGCATAGATCAAGACCTGATCCAAATTATACGGAATAATTAGCGCCAAAGGTATTGCGCTTTGCAATAGGGATATGGTAAACTATGCGCGTCAACCAACGTCACATGCTGCGAGGCCTGCATCAGAGATTCCCCGCTGATTTCGTGGTCACTCGACAGAACTTCACCGCTCGAAGGAATGTACGTTGTGAGCGCCGGAGCGAGATTGCCAGGCGTAGGCCCTGGCGGGCGGCTGTACGGGATGTCAATTTTGTCGTCGGGCGACCGCGCTGGATGCGCTATAAGCCCCTATCACTGCCGCGCGGAGCGCGGAGGAGAAGTATGATGCTGGTCAAGCTCTTTGTTGGTAACCTGCCCTGGAGTGTCGGCGATGCCGAACTCGAAGAGATCTTCAGCCCGCATGGCACAGTGCAGAGTGCCCGGGTCATTAGCGACCGTGAAACCGGCCGTTCGCGTGGTTTTGGCTTTGTGGAGATTGAAACTGATGATGTTGCCTCGGTGATTCGCGCAACGAACGACCAGGAAGTTGACGGTCGTAATCTGCGCGTGAATGAGGCTGAGGACCGCGAACGCAACGGTGGTCGTGGTGGTCGTGGTGGTGGTGGTGGTGGTCGCGGTGGCTTTGGGGGCGGCGGGGGCCGCGGGGGCGGCCGGCGCGATCGCTACTGATTGCTGGTGCGACACTGCATCAGGAGAAGCTGAACTTCCAGCAAACGCAACGCGGGGGCCATATGGCCCCCGCGTCGGATTCGGTCTGCCTGTTCTGCTACCGGGTCGCCGAAGGTTCCTTTCGGGGAGGAGGTGTCATCCGGGCCTGTAGATTGGCTGTGGAAACACGATTGACGTTCCAGACCAGGCCGATCTTCTCCAGCAGACGAATAATATAGGCCGAGAGATCGAACTGCCACCAACGCAGGCCATGCATCGCGGAACGCGGGAAGGCGTGATGATTGTTATGCCAGCCCTCGCCAAACGCCAGCAGGCCAACCAGCCACTGGTTGCGGCTCTGGTCCTTTGTTTCAAACATACGCTGCCCAAACGTATGGCAGACCGAGTTAACACTCCATGTAACATGGTGCGTCAGGAACACCCGCACCAATCCCCCCCAGAGCAACCCGCTCCAGCCTGCCAGCAGGAAGGGAACAACCAGCCCAAGTACCGCCCACAACAGAAAGGTATGGCTCATAAACATGACCATGCGATCCTTGAGCAGCCATTTGCCGTAAACCTCCGGTTCAGCTTCAAATCCATCCATAAACCAGCCAACATGGGCATGGAAAAATCCATGCAGCGGACTATGGGGATCATCCTCCTCATCAGCATTGGCGTGATGCTTAATGTGAGTCGCCGCCCAGATTAGCGCCGGTCCCTCAATCGCCATTGAGCCGAGCGCCAGGAAGATAAACCGGACAACCGGGTGGGCTTCGAAGCTGCGATGGGTCAACATACGATGATAGCCAATCGTAATACCAATGGCGGTCAGGAAATACATCCCGCCCATAATAGCGAGGTCTTCCCATGTCACCAGACGCTGCCAGAGCAGCACGATGGCATACAGAGTAGCAACGAGCGGGGCAATGACAACGACCAGCAGAATAATTCGGTTGAAACGATTGAGCAACATGCAGAGTACACATCTTTCTGTTGGAAAGATCCGGCACCGTGTAACAAATAAGGGTGTAGGAACGCAGTCTGCCGTTACACCCCTGCGCTACTCACCATGCTCAGATCTTACGCGATACCATACAGGCAGTATAGCATATCCTGCGCTACCGTTAAGCACCACATTTGTCATGCACGTTGAATAAACCGCTGCGGAGCAATACGCATCCGGCGTTCGGGTCGGGCAGCAGACCGAAATTGGTTGCACGGCGTAACTCCTGTTATTGACAGGAGTTACGCCGTGCGCGTTCAAATCAGGCATTTGTCTGTATGAATGGCCCGATTCGCCTGCGGCAGCATGGTACTCTTTTGTCTTTTTCACAAAGAATTTTCACTTCGTGA